>NZ_VPBT01000011.1:0-94578 GCF_013418555.1 Acinetobacter sp. YH12134
GAATAATTCAAGTGAATTTGTTTGAAAGAAGAACTTTAAAAGCTTTATTTTCACCCGATAAAATACCCATAAAACAAGAGGAAGCTCAAATGAGCTTCCTCTTGTGAAAAATTGTGGGACAGCAATGGGCCTGAGCCTCTTTTTTAAAATTCTTCCGCTTTGGCCAAATTCCACATGCGAAAATAAAAGTTTTCTTCATCTTTATTTTCACAGCTCAGTAATTCGCCTTCTTTCAACCAGAAATGCAGCTGGGCATAGTTTTTAATTTCCCGGTCGTTAATCCGCTGCGCCAGATGATGGGCACGAATGTCGGCCGGGTGTTTTAAACCGGCTGCCGCAATCATTTCCGACAGGGCATGCATGGTATTTTTATGGAAGTTGTAGACCCGTTCTGCTTTGGAGGGTACATGCAGTGCTTTTTGACGGTCTTTATCTTGGGTGGCGACACCGACCGGACATTGGTTGGTATGACAGCTTTGTGCCTGAATACAGCCAACGGCAAACATAAAACCGCGAGCGGAATTGACCCAGTCTGCGCCTAAGGCAAAGGTACTGGCAATATCAAAGGCACTAATAATTTTACCACTGGCCCCGAGCTTGATTTTACTGCGCAGGCCCGCGCCAACCAAAGTGTTATGCACAAATAGTAAGCCTTCACGCAGCGGCGTACCAATATAGTCACTAAACTCAATCGGGGAGGCACCGGTACCGCCTTCCGAGCCATCCACCACAATAAAGTCAGGCACAATTTTGGTCACCAGCATGGCTTTGACGATACTCATAAATTGCCAGGGCTGACCAATACACAGTTTAAAGCCCACCGGTTTACCGCCCGATAAATCGCGTAACTGCTGTAAAAACTGCAGCATTTCAATTGGGGTGCTAAAGCTTGGATGGCGCGAGGGCGATACACAATCGCGGTCACGCGGCACGCCACGAATCTGCGAGATTTCTTCTGAAATTTTATGTTTTGGCAAAATACCGCCATGACCCGGTTTGGCACCTTGAGAGAGTTTGAGCTCAATCATCTTGATATTCGGATTACCGGCCTGACGGGCAAATTTTTCCGGATCAAATAAACCTTCTGCGGTGCGGCAACCAAAGTAGCCACTGGCAATTTGCCAGACAATATCGCCACCATATTCCAGATGATACGGGCTAAGGCTGCCTTCACCGGTGTCATGATAAAAGCCACCGAGTTTGGCACCTTTATTTAAGGCACGGATGGCATTGGCACTCAGGCTGCCAAAACTCATGGCAGAAATATTTAAAATTGACGCGCTATAAGGCTGGCTGCATTGTTCATTGCCAATATGAATCCGAAAGGTTTTCGGATCAGCCGGTGGGCAGGGGCGCAAGGAATGCACAATAAAACGGTAGTCGGCTTCGTACACATCCAAAATCGAACCAAAAGGTTTATCGGCATTTTCATTTTTGGCACGTTGATAGACCAGACTGCGCTGCATGCGGGAAAAAGGCTGGGCATCCTGATCGGCTTCAATAAAATACTGGCGAATTTCGGGGCGGAAATCTTCAAAAATAAACCGGAAATGCCCCATAATCGGGTAGTTTTTCAGAATGGAATGCTTGGTCTGAATGACATCATACAGACCGACCAGACTCAGCAGCGTGGTGATTAGCCAGAGTGAATTAATTACACCATCGGACAGAAAATAATAAATATAATGTGGCTCATAAAATAGCCTAAGCCATGTAATGCCCAGCGCAATTAAAATACAGGCAAACCAGACCGAGTGTCGGGAGAAGAACGTATTTAAAAGTTTATGGCGAATGGCTTGGGCTGGACTTGGCATTGTTATGATTTTTCCATTGCGAATTCAATCTTGTATTACTGTGCAGATTCTGAATAGGGCATACAAGTAATGATTTGTGAAATTTGGCAAGGGCTTTAGCACAGCTTAAAAATGAGCAATAAAATCTATAAAAATTAAAAAATAGCTGCTATGCTGAAATCATAAAAATAACAGTGCTAACACTCTGAAATTCCTTAATTCTAGGGATAGAGAACCGTTTAATAATATCGCTATATTGAAAGTTAAAAGATCGGGGAAGACAGTGGACATTACAGAATCAATATTACCGGCCCCTGTGCTGATTGTGGAAGATGAACCCATGATTCAGTCACGCCTCAGACATATCCTCCTTGAAATGGGCTACAGCAATGACATGCTGATTTTTGTTAGCCATTTAAAAGCAGCATTACAGAAAATTGAAGAACAGCCGGTGTCTTTGGCACTGGTCGATTTGGGGTTGCCAGATGGCAATGGGATTGAACTGATTGAACAGCTTCGGGCCAAAGACAGCAATGTACTAATTTTGGTGATTTCGGCCTGGAGTACGCAAAACAGCCTGTTTTCGGCCATTCAGGCGGGCGCTACCGGTTATGTGTTAAAAGAACGCGACGATACTGAAGTGATCATGGCCATTCGCAGTATTTTAAGAGGCGGCGCACCGATTGATCCCTTTATTGCCCGGGAAATACTGTCGCAGATTTCAGTACAGAAACCACAGGAAATTGCCAAGCCGTTTAAACAGCCCGATGAAGATATTGAACAGCTGACCAACCGTGAACATGAAATTCTAAATCTGGTCGCGCAGGGCCTGAGTAATCGGGAAATTGCCGAGCAGCTGTTTGTGTCGCGGTATACCGTAGAAAGTCATATCAAGCATATTTATCGCAAGCTCTCGGTGAGTAAACGCACCAAGGCAGTCAGTACAGCGCGCTCATTAGGCATTTTATGATCTACAGATTGCTCCAGTTTTGGTGCGGCTGTTGTCTTTATCTTTGTCTATCGAGTGCGTATGCAGAGCAAAGCTATGCCATAGACCCGTATTGTCAGGTTAATATTCAGTCGGTCAGCACCGTACAGACACCGGATATTCATAGCCATCCACATACAGGATGGCAACCTGTGACTTTGCCTGATCGCTGGAACGAGCGCTGGCCGGATTATAACGGCGGGGTGTGGTACAAAATTGTCTGGAACTGGTCCTGTCAGGAACCGGCCGTGCTGGATCAGTCGATTGTATTTTCTATTAATTATTTAAACAGTGCGGGTGCGGTGTTTTTAAACCGCGATTTAATCTGGTCAAACCGGCATCTGGAAGAACCACTCTCCAAAAGCTGGAATATGCCACGCTACTGGATTTTACCGATTAGCGGCCTGCGTCCCGACCAGAATGAAATTTTAGTGTATGTGCGAGGCTATGCCTTTCAATCCGCCGGTCTCGGTGATGTTTCCTTCCAGAATGTCTATAACAGTTATACGGAATATCAGCAACAGATCTGGGATCGCCGTACCTTATTTGTGATTAATGCGATTTTATCGGCAACCCTGGGCGTACTGTGTCTGGTGATCTGGCTGTTTCGGCGTAAAGAAGTCAGTTATGGCTGGTTTGCCTTAAGCTGTTTGCTGTGGCTGTTATTCGTCTCCAATATTATTAGTACAGAAACCTATCCCTTCCCGAATACGCTGATAGCGGCACAGGCCAATATCGCCTTTTTTGTGCTGTATATTCTGTCGTTCATTGTCTATTTGCTACGTTTTGTGGATAAAAAATTTCCGATACTGGAAGAAACCGCTTTTATCTGTTCGGTGGCGGTGATTATGGGCATTTTCGTAACGCCACTCGATTATGCACAAACCGTTTTCGGGCTGGTATTTTTAGGCTATAGCCTGTTATTTTTCGGGGTTTTCCTGTATCTGCTGCGTTTAACCTTCCGCGTGCCGCGGGTGGAAAATATCCTGCTGGTGATCTGTTTAAGCCTGATTATTATCTTTGCCGCTTTAGATATTGCACTTTTGGCTGCACCGTTTGATACCGATTTAAAGCCCTTATCGCCGTATACCTCACCGGTGGTGACGCTGTTTATTGCCTTAATTCTCGGGATTCGCACCACCAAAAGCATGCAGAAAATTGAGCAGTTTAACCAGCAACTTGAATATCGCGTGTTTGAGGTTCGTGAAGACTTAAAACAGAGCATGTCGGAAAAGCATTATCTGGAATTGGAAAATGTGCGTTTGCAGGAGCGGATTCATCTTTCGCATGATTTGCATGATGGCTTGGGTGCTTCGCTGGTACGCTCGATGATTATGGTCGACCAGAGCGAGCAGCCCATGAGTAACCGCCAGTTTCTGTCGATCTTGAAATTGCTACGTGATGATTTGCGGCAAATTATTGACAGTGGTTCCTCAATTGGTGCCAAAGTGCCGGAAACGCCGGTGTTGTGGATTGCGCCGGTGCGACATCGGTTCAGCCAGCTCATGGATGAAGTTGAGATGCGGGCCACCTGGAACATTGCCAGTGAATGGGTAGTGCAACCGACACCGCTGCAATGTCTGAACCTGATGCGGGTGCTGGAAGAAAGTCTGACCAATGTGGTGAAGCACAGTCAGGCCAAGCATGTGCAAGTGACGCTGGATTTTCCCGATGAACAGACTTTATGTTTAAGTATTCAGGATGATGGAATTGGTTTTGATACCCATGGAGTGCTCGATCATGGGATGAGTATTGGCGTACGCAGTATGAAGCTGCGTCTGGCGCGGATAGGTGCAGAGTTAAAGGTGAACTCTACACCCGGTTATACCTTAATCAAGGCGATTTTAGTGGTATCACCTCAGGATTAAGCCCTTATTCGGCCTCATCTTCTGTATCTTCAGCTGGTAGCAGCATCAGTACAGAATCATTGAGTAACTGAGCCACATCTTCCAGAATGTCTTCATGGTACAGGTCTTCATTCAGCTCGACGAGTTCACCATCAGCAATCTGCTTGAGTAGCGGCGCAAACTCATCCGAAATATACAAACCTTCACCATTGGCCCAGAACAGCAACTCGCCATCTTCTTCGGTATAGAGCAGGCGTGAAGCCGGTTCTAAAATCAGTTGATAGCCTTGATCCAGCGCATCTTCCAGATCGCCAGTACCAATTTCTTCTGCTTCTGGAATATTGTCTGGATATTTTGGCTCTGACATCAGGCTCATGATGGCATCTTCCAACACGGTCGAGTTGTGCAGTTGTGCCAGCAATTCGGCTTTTAAATATTCCAGTTCCGGCTGGGTAATTTGTCCAATCGGGCTGATCTGGTCGCGGATCAGATCTTGCAACGGATTTTTTAGCAACTGGTTGTCAGAAAACTTGTCACTGACGCGATCCATCATGTCGCTGATATTTGGCATACGGAAACCGAAAGAGAAGGTCAGGCAGTCATCTTCGGCCACGCCATAGTGCGATAAACCTGGTGGTACGTAAAGCAGGTCACCTGGTGCCAGCACTTCATCAAAATTGACGTCCATTTCTGGCAGTAATTTCAGCGGCTGGCCTGGAACAAATTCGGTTTCGGCATCACACATCTGGCCCAGTTGCCAGCGGCGATGACCATAGCCCTGCACCAGAAATACATCATAGAAGTCGAAGTGTTTGCCGACCGAACCGCCTTTTGGTGCGTACGACACCATAATGTCATCACGGCGCCACTGCGGAATAAACGGGAATTTTTTCCACAGTTCCGCCAGATCAAAAGAGTAGTGATCTACCGCTTGGACCAGCAGCGTCCACAGCTTTGGCATTTTCTGGAAATCAGCTTTTAATAGCGGTGAAGATTTTACGGACCACTGGTTGGGATCACGATCTTTCTGCTTGATTAAGCGGGCGCTGATATTTTCGTCCAGTGCCAGATCCATGACATCACTCGGCTCAAGAATATTGGCAATTTCAGGCAGAGCATTACGCACCAGCAGCGGTTTTTTTTGCCAATATTCGGCAAGGAATTGTTCAGCGGTGATTCCGCCTAAAACGTCTAAAGGTTGAGACATGTCAAATAACTACAACATAAATTTAGCTGTTATTGTCCCTTGAGTTGTGCGGTGGTGCAAGTGATGAACTTCATCTTGAGGAAATTTAGAAAAGTGGCAGAAGGGAAAAGATGGCGAAAAAAATGATCAGGACAGGCACCTGATCATTTTGGGTATTGCATTACCGTGTTTAGGGAATCTGCAGATTAAGCTGGCGGAGAATCTGGCACAGCTGAATCATTGGCATACCCATCAAGGTGGTCTGGTCCTGGCCAATCATCTGTTCAAACAGGCTAATCCCCAGACTTTCGCATTTAAAACTGCCGGCACAATGCAGCGGCTGTTCCAGTGCCACATAGCGCTCGATTTCATCCAGACTCAGTTTACGGAATTTGACTTTGTAGTGTTCGACAAGGGTCTGTTCAAAACCGCTGGATTTTTGCTGTACGCTTAATGCGGTACTAAAGTAGACAATTTTGTCCGAGTTGGCCTGCAGCTGGCGAATGGCTTTTTCCGGGCTTAACGGTTTACCAATAAAAATATCGGGCGCACCTTCACGCCACGCCACCTGATCGGAGCCAATCACAATGGCTTCAGGATATTGCTCGGCAATACTCTGGGCTTTTTCAAAAGCCAGCCGTTTGGCCAGATCATCGGCATGGTTTTCACCTTGCGGTGATTCATCAATGTCGGGTGTCATACACTGATAGTCGAGCTTTAAACGGTCCATCAGCTCTTTACGGGTCTGGCTGCTGGACGCCAGAATAATCGGACGCTTCATTAGACAGCATATTCCATCAAAATATCTAAGGGAACGTAAGACAGTACCGCCTGATGGCAGGCCTGAATTTTTACGGGTGGTGCTTTACCGGCCTGATAGGCTTCAACCCAGCGGGTCACACAAATACACCAGAAATCACCCGGTTTTAAGCCCGGAAATTCGACTTCAGGCAACGGTGTGATCAGGTCATTGCCAATTTTCTGGGAAAAGTTCAGAAATTCCGAGGTCATTTGTGCACAAACAGTGTGCTGGCCCAGATCCGTGGGCGCCGTATGGCAAAAGCCATTACGAAAATAGCCGGTAATCGGGTCAAAACAGCAGCTGGCCAAAGGCTCGCCTAAAACATTTAAACGGTTCAGGGTTGGATCTGGATGTATAGACATAGGCATAAAAATTATCAGGTCTGTTTTTTTCCTATCATAACAAAACTTTGGCAATCGTTAGCTTTTCTGCAAAAGAAGCTAACCTTTTTCTGCATAATCATTTAGAATCTTGGCGATTTTAATATCTAAAAAGTGAGCTATACATGAATTTTCAGCGTATGACTGACCTCGACCTGGCACAAAAGCGTGTTCTGATCCGCGAAGACTTAAACGTGCCGGTGAAAAATGGTGTGATTACCAGCGATGCGCGTTTACGTGCTGCCTTACCGACAATTAAAGCGGCTTTGGAAAAAGGCGCAGCCGTAATGGTGTATTCTCACCTGGGTCGTCCTGTTGAAGGTGAACCTAAAGCTGAACAATCACTTGCGCCTGTCGCAGCTTACCTGACCGAAGCACTGGGCCAGGAAGTCAAATTATTGACTGACTACCTGGATGGTGTAGAGGTAGAAGCAGGTCAAGTGGTGTTACTTGAAAACTGCCGCTTTAACGTGGGTGAAAAGAAAAACAATCCTGAGCTGGCAGCAAAATATGCAGCGCTGTGTGATGTATTCGTAATGGATGCATTTGGTACTGCGCACCGTGCAGAAGCCTCAACTGAAGGTGTTGCGCGTCTTGCCAAAGTTGCCGCAGCAGGTCCTTTACTGGCTGCTGAACTGGATGCCTTGGGCCGTGCACTGCAAACACCAGAAAAACCAATGGTGGCCATTGTTGCCGGCTCTAAAGTATCCACCAAGCTGGATGTATTGACATCACTGTCTGACATTTGCGACCAGTTGATTGTGGGTGGTGGTATTGCCAATACTTTCCTGGCAGCTGCGGGTTACAACGTGGGTAAATCACTGTGTGAAAATGATTTGATCGACACAGCCAAAGCCATTGCTGCCAAAGTATCTGTACCACTTCCAACGGACGTGGTAGTTGCAGATGCATCTGAAATCAACTTTGATGACTTCTTGGGTTCACTGGCGGCTGCCAAAGCAACCGTGAAAAAAGTAGAAGATGTGGCAGACAACGACATGATTCTGGATGTCGGTCCAGAAACGGCAAAAGTATTTGCTGAGATCTTGAAAACTTCTAAAACGATTCTCTGGAATGGCCCAGTTGGCGTATTCGAAGTGGATCAGTTCGGTGAAGGCACCAAAGCCCTGTCTTTAGCGATTGCCGAATCAGAAGGCTTCTCAATTGCAGGTGGCGGTGACACCTTGGCTGCCATCGACAAATATGAGGTTGCAGACAAAATCGGTTATATCTCAACTGGTGGCGGTGCTTTCCTTGAGTTTGTAGAAGGCAAGACCTTACCAGCAGTTGCCGTATTGCTAGAACGTGCTTAATTGGCACACGCTTGCAAGATGACAAAAGGTTGACCTCGGTCAGCCTTTTTTATGCACTTCATTTTTTAGTCATAAAACTGTCATGTTTCTGAAATATTATGATCAAAAATCACCGGGTTGTAGGATATTCTGATGAACCAAAAATTAACTCTTGCCGCGTTACTTGCTGCATCTTTAGCTTTCACTGCATGTGCTAAAAAAGACGACAATGCAACAGCGACCACTGCAGATGCATCAGCAGCTGTAGCGTCAGAGCAAATTTCTGCAGAACAGCAAGCGGCGATTGATGCAATTGATCAGCCAGTACTGGATGAAAACAATACCGATGTGCCTGAAGAAGTGGCCAATGCACCAGCAGATGCCGCAACCCCAGACAGCGCAGCAGCACCAGCATCTGAAGCGCAATAATTCTAAAAGTCCCACAAATTGTAGTAATTTGTATAAAAGTCCCTGCATTGGCAGGGATTTTTTTTAAATACGACGTTTTGTTGCTGAATTGAAACAAATCCCCATGTAGAATATGCAGCATTACCTGGGAGGATATTATGGCTCTTATTTCAATGCGCCAGCTATTGGATCACGCCGGTGAACACGGATACGGCGTACCAGCGTTTAACGTAAACAACTTAGAACAAATGCGCGCAATCATGTTGGCCGCAGATGCGACGAATTCACCTGTAATTGTACAGGCATCTGCAGGTGCCCGTAAGTACGCAGGCGCACCATTCTTACGTCATCTTATTTTGGCTGCAATTGAAGAATGGCCACACATTCCGGTGGTGATGCACCAGGATCACGGTACCAGTCCTGACGTCTGTCAACGTTCTATCCAGCTGGGCTTCTCATCAGTCATGATGGATGGTTCACTGGGTGAAGATGGTAAAACCCCAACCTCATATGAATACAACGTAGATGTGACCCGTCGTGTGGTACAAATGGCGCACGCATGTGGCGTTTCTGTTGAAGGTGAAATCGGTTGTCTGGGCAGCCTTGAAACAGGTATGGCCGGCGAAGAAGATGGTGTCGGTGCAGAAGGTGTACTGGATCACTCTCAATTGCTGACTTCAGTTGAAGAAGCACGTTCTTTCGTAGCAGACACCAATGTAGACGCACTGGCAATTGCAGTGGGTACTTCACACGGTGCATACAAATTCACCCGTCCACCTACAGGCGATATTCTGGCGATTGACCGTATTAAAGAAATTCATGCGGCGCTGCCAAATACGCATCTGGTGATGCACGGTTCAAGTTCTGTGCCACAAGAATGGCTGGCAGTCATTAACCAGTATGGCGGTGACATCAAGGAAACTTATGGTGTACCTGTTGAGCAGCTGGTTGAAGCGATTAAGCACGGTGTACGTAAAATTAACATCGACACCGACTTGCGTCTGGCCTCTACTGGTGCAATGCGTCGCTTCATGGCTGAAAAACCAAGCGAGTTTGACCCACGTAAATTCTTCGCTAAAACGGTCGATGCAATGAAAGATATTTGTGTTGCACGTTATGAAGCGTTTGGTACTGCGGGCAATGCCGACAAGATCCGTCCAATTTCTTTAGAGAAAATGGTAGATCGTTATAAATAATTCCTGGTGAAGTATTTATAAAAAAAGCCCACATTGCGTGGGCTTTTCTGTATCTGAGCCGCTATAGTGCAGCAGAGCAGATCACATAATGCATATAAATAAGAGTAGATCATGGAACTGATTTTAGCAGCGGCCATTTGTAGTGTGGTGGTGTCGATTCTCTTGAAAGTCGCAAAGAACCGCGGCTATTCACCTTTGCAGATGATCAGCTGGAATTATGCCTCGGCCAGTGTGCTGTGTTTTTGGTGGTTTCAGCCTAATGTACAACAGCTGTCCCTCACCGACACGCCGTGGCTGCTGATTCTGGCTTTAGGGGTATTATTGCCAAGCGTATTCCTGTTTTTAGCCAAAGCATTACAAAGTGCCGGAATTTTAAAAACCGAAATTGCCCAGCGGCTGTCGGTGGTGCTGTCTTTAACTGCGGCCTATTTTATTTTCCAGGAACAGTTTAATAGCCTGAAAATTGTCGGGATTGCGTTGGGGATTGCAGCGGTACTGTGTATTTTATATTCGCATCGTGGCGGTGCATCGTCCGCCCAGGCGGGTATGCTGTATTTGGCTTTGGTCTGGGTCGGTTATGCACTAATTGATGTGTTACTGAAATATACCACCGGTTTAGGCTTGCAGTTTGCGCTGGTACTGAACCTGATGTTCATCTGCGCCTTTATTTTATCGTTGGGGTATATTCTGATTCAGCACAAAAGCTGGGGCAGTGGCAAAAATATAGTGGCCGGCTTAATTTTGGGGATGCTGAATTTTGCCAATATCGCGTTTTATGTCAAGGCGCATATGGCTTTAAAAGATTCACCGGCGGTTGTATTTGCCGGCATGAATATTCTGGTGGTAATTTTAGGGGTAATCAGCGGTTTGCTGTTCTTTAAAGAAAAATTAAAACCCAGCACCGCCATTGGGCTGGGGCTGGGCATCATTAGTGTGATGTGTTTAGCTTATGCGATGACGGCTTGAATTTGATGAAGCTGGCAGCAAAAATCAGCGGATGTTTGATCAGGTCCTGAAGTTCGGCAATGCCCAGTAACAGACCGGCTTTCTGGCAGCTCGGACAATGAGGATAATGGCGTTTTTCCTGCTGATATTGATGCAAATACAGTTTATTGCATTGACGACATTCAAACTTCATTGGGAGCTGGGCAAGGATAGACATCTTTCTTCTCCGGTCTATTATTATTGTGTTGTGAAAGGGAAAGCAAAAATCAGGCCGAAATCAGGGACTTTCGTCCCTGTATTATGTAATGTAGTTCTTACAATTTGGTGAAAATTTCATCTTTATTCAGGCGTGACTTGGGAAGTTTAGCATTAAAGTCCTGCTCACTGCGATAGCCCAAGGTCAGCAGCACCGATGGAATTAAACCCTTGTCCTGTAATTCTAGTTCTTCCGTCAGAATCTGTTCATTAAAGCCGCCAATCGGGGTGGCATCTACACCTTCAATACCGGCAGCCAGTAACATCTGACCCAAGGCAATAAAGGTCTGGTTTTCGGCCCAGCGCTGAATATCACCTTTTTCATTGCGGTAATAATCCACATATCCGCTACGGCTGTCTTTCTGGCCCTGCTTGGCGCTGGCATCTTTAAAACGGCCGCTGACATCATCTTGCTGCAACAAATTGTCCAGATGTTCATCGCTAATATCGGCTTTGGTACAGAACAAAATGGTGTGAGAAGAATCTAAGACTTTAGGCGCATTGTAGGCATATTTCCCGACCAGGGCTTTGGCAATGCGCTGCTTGGCTGCATCATGCTCGGCAATAAAGAAATGCCAAGGCTGGATATTAATAGAAGAGGGGGTAAAACGGAGAATTTCGAGAAAGCGTTCAAACTGCTCTTGAGGAATTTTTTTTGCAGGATCATAGGCTTTGGTGGTATAGCGGCTGCGTACGACGTCGAGCAAATCCATAAAGATACTCCAGCAATAAGGATAAATTGAGAAAGGCTGAACCTTCAGCATCATACGCCATTTTGATGGCTTTGATGGCATATTCGCTGCAATTTTATTGTCAAAATTAACCTTAAAATATGCTCATCGTATTTTCAGTTATTGCCCGATTAAGTGTTAAATCAAATCACAACAGTGGTTTTGAATATTGGCAATTTTTAAAAATCGGCATTTAATGGAGACAGGTGTGGACTATAGCGAGCCTGTTGATGGACTATCGTAATCACTTTAAACATAAATTAAAAACCCAGCAGCAGATTGGTTTATGGGTCGGTCTGGCCGATGCCTATGGCACTGAAATTGCGGCCAATGCCGGTTATGACTGGTTGCTGATTGATGGGGAACATGCGCCTAGTGATTTAAGAACCACACTGGCTCAGCTGCAAAGTATTGCGGCCTATCCGTCACAGGCGGTGGTCCGTCCGCCAATTGGCAGTGTGCAGCTTATTAAACAGTTGCTGGATATTGGCGCACAAACCTTATTGATTCCGATGGTGGAAACCGTGGAGCAGGCCGAACTGATGGTTAAAGCGGTGCGTTATCCACCGGAAGGGATTCGCGGCGTGGGTGCGGCTTTGGCGCGTGCCACACGCTGGAACAGTATTCCGGATTATTATGCCACTGCACATGAAAACATCTGCTTGCTGATTCAGATTGAGTCAGTCACAGGGCTGGAAAATCTGGATGACATCTTAAAAGTAGAGGGCATTGATGGGGTATTTATTGGTGCAGTAGATTTATCTGCCACCATGGGTTATGAAGGCAATCCGAATCATCCTGACGTGCAAAACGCAGTGGTTGATGCAATTCAACGAATTCGCGCTTCGGGCAAAGCCGCCGGGATTTTATCGACTCAACATGACGTGACGCAAAAATATATTGAACTGGGTACCGAATTTGTCGCTGTCGGTGTCGATACCAGCGTATTAATGAATTCCTTGCGTGAGCTGCTGGCCAAATATAAAACCGGAGCGAGCTGGGTAAAACCTGAAGGGGGGTATTAAGCGGTCATTATTAACCTGACAGATGATGCAGGAGGTGGGGATTTATAGTCATCCACCTGCTGCTTAATAGGTCCAGCGTTTCAGTTGCAGGTGACTGGTAGGCTGTTCGGGATCAATTTCCAGAATCAGTGCCTCATGTGCACGCCAGTCCCCCAGCACAATCCTTTTTTTGCCATTCAGCTCATGGATGGCCGGTCGGTGAGTATGACCATGAATCAGCACATCCACCTCGGCCAAAGCCTGCGTTACCGCAGCCGGATTCACATCCATCACTTCATACGATTTAACTTCTTTAGAAGCGCGGCTTTGTTTGCGAAAACCGTTGGCCAGCTTGCTGCGAAAGGACAACGGAGTTTTTCTTAACAAACGCAGCACGAGCGGATGGCGAATAACTTTTTTAAAGCGCTGATAGGATACATCATCGGTGCACAAGGCATCGCCATGTTCCAGACGATAGCGGGTCTGGCCAATAGTAAGGGTGTCAATTTCGGGTAATAATTGCCCGTTAAACTGCTGTAAAAAAACCTCATGCAGCGCGAAATCACGGTTACCGACCTGAAAATACAGCTGATTGCCTGCGGCATTAAACTGTTTTAAAGCGCTGACAATTTCATCCAGCCAAGGGGCGGTGTAGTCATCGCCAATCCAGGCATTGAACCAGTCGCCTAAAATATACAGCTGGGTGTTTTGATCCTGATAAGCACGTAATAAATCTAAAAACCCCCGAACGAGTCGAGGGTGATCAGGTGACAAATGTAAATCTGATATAAACAGATAGGTCACAATCTTTTCCTTGGAATCTCCCAACGCCTTTAAATAAAGGGAGTTGGAAGGGATTCTTATTCAGAAATGATCTTGGCAGATTCAATCACCACATTTTCTAGTGGAACATCAGCGTGGTAACCACGGTTGCCTGTACGTACGCCTTTGATTTCAGCAACTACGTCCATACCTTCAACCACTTTACCAAATACGGCATAACCCCAACCTTGTGCAGTTTTGCCCGTGTGGTTCAGGAAGGAGTTGTTTTTCACGTTAATGAAGAATTGAGCAGATGCAGAGTGCGGAGCCTGGGTACGCGCCATTGCGATGGTACCTTCGTCATTGCTCAGACCATTGTCTGCTTCGTTTTCGATTGAATCACGGGTTGCTTTTTCTTTGAAGTTTTCATCAAAGCCGCCGCCTTGAATCATGAAACCATCGATGACACGGTGGAAAATTACGCCATCATAGAAACCGTCACGAACGTATTGAAGGAAGTTCTCAGCAGTTTTAGGTGCTTTTTCAGTGTTAAGCTCAAGAACAATACGACCTTTGTTGGTGTTTAATTCGACTTGAGGAAAACTCATTGTGTTATCTCCTAATCATGGACAAAAAAGCCATGGGTTTTTTGGTTGAGAGAAGCATAAGCAAACTGTAAACTACAAGGCAAGTAAAAACGTTATTTTCTTTGTTAAAAAGTGGGAATAGCGTTTTAATTATCCTAAATTTTTATCTAGAAGTGATTTATTAACTATGAAGCCGAATGATGCTGTTTCATCTCTGCCTAACACCCCGACACCAAGTAACCATGCCTCTGTCGATGCTGCGCAGCAAGAACAACAGCCGGGCTTAGATTTTGTACGTCAGGTCATTACCGATGATCTGGCAGCAGGCCGTATTGAAAAAGTGATCACACGTTTCCCACCAGAACCGAACGGTTACTTACATATTGGTCACGTGAAAGCAATTTGCCTGAATTTCGGGATTGCCGAAGAATTTAACGGTTTATGTAACTTACGTTTTGACGATACTAACCCGGATGCCGAAGAACAAGAATATGTAGATGGTATTGCCAACGACGTGAAATGGTTGGGCTTTAACTGGAATGGCGAGCCACGCTATGCGTCGAGCTATTTTGACCAGTTGTATAGCTGGGCGGTGCAGTTAATTGAACAGGGTGATGCCTATGTCGATTTGGAAACTCCTGAAGAAATCAAGCTGAATCGTGGTTCATTTGTCGAGCCGGGTAAAAACTCACCGTACCGTGATGCGTCTGTAGAAGACAACCTGGCGCGTTTTGAACAGATGCGTAATGGTGAGCTGGGCGAAGGCCAGGCGGTATTACGTGCCAAAATTGATATGGCATCGCCAAACGTACATATGCGTGACCCAATTTTGTATCGCGTGCTGCATTCCGAGCATCACCAGACTGGTGACAAATGGAAAATGTACCCAATGTACGACTATGCGCATCCATTATCCGATGCGATTGAAGGCATTACTCATTCACTGTGTACGCTTGAATTCCAAGATCACCGTCCGTTCTATGACTGGGTGGTGGAAAAGGTAAAATCACCAGCGGTACCACGTCAGTATGAATCCAGCCGTTTAAATGTCGATTACACCATTACCTCAAAGCGTAAGCTGCGCCGTCTGGTGGAAGGTGGTTTTGTTAAGGGTTGGGACGACCCGCGTATGCCAACTGTAGTGGGTATGCGTCGTCGTGGCTTTACTCCGGAAGGCTTGCGTGATTTCTGTAAGCGCGTTGGTGTGTCGAAGTCTGACGGGATTGTCGATGTGGCAATGCTGGAATACTGCATCCGTCAGTCGCTAGAAAATACCGCAGCGCGTGGTATGGCCGTGCTGAATCCATTAAAAGTGACGTTAACCAATCTGCCAGCAGAAATGGATCTGACTCATTCGCGTCATCCAAACGTAGATATGGGCGAGCGTGTCATTCCGCTAACCTCTGAAATCTATATTGACCGTAAAGATTTCGAAGAAGAGCCACCGAAAGGCTTTAAACGTCTGATTCCGGGCGGTGAAGTGCGTTTACGTCATGCTTATGTGATCAAGTGCGACGAAATCATTAAAGATGACAAGGGTGAAATTATTGAGCTGAAATGTTCAATCGACCCTGAAACTTTAGGTAAGAATCCGGAAGGCCGTAAAGTAAAAGGCGTGATTCACTGGGTATCTGCCACTAAAGGCGTGAAAGCTGAAGTGCGTATTTACGACCGTCTGTTCACCGAATCTGACCCAGAAGTCGGCGATGACTTCCTGGCGAATCTGAATCCGGACTCATTGAAAGTGGTACAAGCGGTTATTGAGCCGGCTTTAGCGCAAGCGCAAGCAGAAGATCGTTTCCAGTTTGAACGTGAAGGTTATTTCGTGGCGGATCAGTATGATCATTCCAGCGAAACGCCAGTGTTTAACCGTATTCTGGACTTAAAAGACAGCTTCAAACCGGGCAAATAAAAGCACATTTTGCTAGATGATTGAAAAAGCCTGCTGGACTCAGCGGGCTTTTTTATGCGGTATTCAACATGCAAAGTAAACGTTAAAAGGAAGTATTTAGATGCTCAACAGTGTTTGATCTATAGATGATTCAGTGAGTTATTTCTTTTCATCGCGTTTATAAAACAGATGGGTGGGCATCTGCATTTTGGCTTTATCGCGCAATTTCTTTTTAATATACAGTACCAGGGCAAAACAGGTGGTGGTCAGGGTCAGCATCATGCTGTTCATGTAGCTCATTAAGGAGCTGACATAGCCAATGGTGGTTAAGCGGTTCATCATCCGGAAGACTTGCGGACTGCTTTCCACGCCGGTAATGGCCCAGGTGCATAAATGTTCGCAGTTATTGATAATCAGGTGATAATTATTTTCATGCATCCGTGAACGCATCCGGCGCACCACTTTACGGCCTTTATATTTGGGTTGATCATAATGCTGCACATGCACCGGTTTGCCATGACTGAACTTGTCCAGGCTGGTGATTTCAATCGGATGTTTTTTAAATAAATGTGCAAAACCGGAATAATGAATGACACGACCACGTCCAGCATAAATCCCGTGGTGGGTATAGCCGAAATGTTTGACAATCAGATGCGCCCCTAAAGGGAACCGTGTGTTCTGCTTGAGCATTGTGACATTAGTAAAGTGACAGATGTATTTTAAAGCTCTAGTGTACTGCTTCTTGACACAAGAATCGACAGGGTGGCGACACGAATGGCTGAATTATACAACGATGAACAGGGAACAGATGCAATGAAAAAGTTAGGACAGTACTTTGCGCAAGTCACGGCCAAGCCGCTGTTAAAACTGCTGATTCTGCTGAGTGCTTGCAGTGCAAACTGGGCGCAGGCACAGGCGCAAATCCACAGCTGGCAGCTGAAACATAGGCTGGGTGATTTTGATGTCACGGAAATCCGATCAATGGCGCAGCTGAAGCTGGTATTAAAGAATACAGCACAGCAGCCCTATCGTTATTTCACTGCGCTCCAGGATGATCTGCAACCGTGCCAGCAGCTGGAATTTGCCATGAATGCCGGGATGTTCCATGCCGATTATGCACCCGTCGGGCTGTATATTGAAGAGGGCAAGAGGGTAAGCCAGTTAAATACCCAGACCCAAGGCTGGGGCAATTTTCTGATTCAGCCGAATGGGGTACTGGCCTGGGACAAGCAGCCACTGTTGATGACCACCCAGCAGTATCAGCAGGCCAATGTGCAACCGAAATATGCCACCCAATCTGGTCCGATGCTGGTGATTGACGGAAAAATTAACCCAAACTTTATTCCGGATTCCGATTCCAGAAAAATCCGCAATGGCGTTGGGCTGAAAGACGCCACCCTGTATTTTGTGATCAGCCAGCAGCCAATAAATTTTTATGACTTTGCCCGGCTGTTTCAGCAGCAGCTTAAGACACCGAATGCGCTGTACTTGGATGGTTCAGTATCTTCTGTGTATATTGCGGCCTTAAAACGCCATCGCCAGTACCGCGCAGTTGGCCCGATGCTGGCGTATATTGATGGTTCAGCCTGCGCGACTGAGCCAGAAAAATCTACTGGCCAATAATGCCCAGGGTCT
Source organism: Acinetobacter sp. YH12134 (assembly GCF_013418555.1). Taxonomy (NCBI): domain Bacteria; kingdom Pseudomonadati; phylum Pseudomonadota; class Gammaproteobacteria; order Moraxellales; family Moraxellaceae; genus Acinetobacter; species Acinetobacter sp. YH12134. The sequence goes on from NZ_VPBT01000011.1 coordinate 17,703, forward strand.
GGGTTTGCTGGCTGCAGAGGCGTTTGGCATCTTCAGTCGACATTTCTTTGATTCCGGCCTCAAACTGTTTTTTCTGGAATTGACGTTGTTCTTCCGAAAGCCCCATTTTTGTGCTCAAGCTGTCCATCTTGTCCCAGGCTTCTTCACATTCTGCCGGCATACGGTCGCAGCCTGTGAGGGCCAGGCAGAGCAGTGGAAGGGTAAGAGCGCCGATCATTTTGTTATTCATAGCGGTATCCTTATTGTTATGTATTGAATTAAAAATACGATCAAGACTGATCTAAGCCCTTGAGTATACATGAAAAAAATTTCAAAACTAAGAAATCTGATTAAAATCAGACCAATAAAAAAGGCACCTAGAAATTCTAAATGCCTTTTTCTGTGGTCAGACTCTGCTATTGCAGGGGTAAATGTTGAAGTTCATTCAACTCTTTACGGCTATAGCCGCGCGAAGCGAGAACCTTTTTAATACCGATAATCACATCTTCATCTGTCGCTTTTGCTAAAGCTTCAAGAAGCTGTTCATTTGTCTTACAAGAGCAATCATTTTCAACACAAGCAATCTGATTCTTATGCTCGTTTTGCTGTTCCTGAGCGAACAGCTTTTGCCAAAAACTCATAGAGCCTTCATTTGCAACCTAACATAGCTCGAAATATAGCCAATTTAAAAATTAATGCAAGTCGACTAAAGTGATAAAAGCAGCAAACAGACTCTAGAAATTTCGATAGCTTGTAACAGTTTAAACGTAATTATGATGGCTATAAGCCTTGATTATAACTAAGTTGCTTATTTTTATAAGAAAAAAGGAAGATTAAAAAATCTTCCTTTTCGGACTGAATAATATAATTTGAAACAAATTGTTTTAGATCTTTTCCAGTAAGACACCAGATTCCACATGATGGGTATAAGGGAATTGGTCAAACAGGGCAAATTGGGTGATCTTGTGGGTGCTGGCCAAAGTCTGCAAATTGTCATGCAGCGTATCCGGATTACAGGAGATATAAATAATCCGCTCAAAACGCTGCAACAGTTTTAAGGTTTCGGCATCAATACCGGCACGTGGTGGGTCTACAAACACGGTATCAAACTGATAGCTGGACATCTCAATGCCGGCTTCCTGCAAACGGCGGAATTCACGCTCGCCGTTGTAGGCCTGGGTAAATTCTTCGGCAGATAAACGCGCCACCTGAATATTGTCAATCTGGTTCTGCTCAATATTCCACTGCGCCGCATAGACTGAAGATTTGGCCAGTTCTGTGGCTAAGACGCGATTAAAACGGGTCGACAGTGGCAGGGTAAAGTTACCATTACCACAGTACAGCTCTAACAGGTCCTGATTAGAGTGTCCGGCAGCCGTACAGGCCCATTCCAGCATGTGCTGGCAAACGCGCGCATTCGGTTGGGTAAAGCTGCTTTCAATCTGTTTGTATTGATACTGGCGTTCAAAGACCTGCAGTTCTTCCACCACAAACTCATCGCTCAGTACCAGTTTCTGGCCACGGCTCCGGCCAATAATTTTAATCTGCAGTTGCTCGGCCAGCTGTTTGGCCAGCGCTTCCCACTCTGCAGTTAATGGACAGCGATAAATCAGTGAAACTAGCATTTCACCTTTTAAGGTTGCCAGAAAATGCACTTCAAACAGGCGATTGGATAACAGCGGTTCTGCTTTTAAGGCATTCAGCAGTACCGGCATTAACTGGTTGATGCTGGCATCGGCAATTGGAAATTCATCAATTCGAATGACTTTTTTGTTCTGCTGCTCATCGCGTTCAAACATGGCATAAAACAGGTCATCTTCGGTATGCCAAATCCGGAATTCTGCACGCATACGGAAATGCTGTTCAGGCGAGGCAAACACCTCCAGCGCTGGAGGATTAAATTCGGCAAACTGTGCAGAAATACGTGCAACTTTGGCATCAAGTTGTTGCTGATAAGATGAAGTCATATGCAGTAAAAATCACAAACCCATTGAAACAGGGGATGGTAACAAAGTTTCAGGCAGATGCCTAAAGATATTCTGTGCAAACCTTAAATTGCGGTAGCGTGAGGGAAGAAATCGAGCTTCAGCTCAACAGATCGGCAGATTAAAGCCGGGAAATACATCACTTGCGAGAGCAAAGATAAAAAAAGCCAAACCAACAGAGACCAGGGAGAGTTGGTTTGGCAAAGAGGAATAACACCATGAAAATGGGTGGCTTTAATCCAGCGTCATCAGGCTGGCGTTCCCTCCAGCTGCAGCAGTATTAATGCTGATGGCCCGTTCAATCACCAGACGTTCCAGCGGAATTTTCGGATCATTCGGTTTGAGATGGCTGATGCCGACAATTGCCCCGGCACGCTGCGCTACCGTTTGCTGTAACTCCAGCAATTGCGCCGAGCTGCCATGATGCAGCACTGCATCATAATCGCCATGCAGCAACTCTGGGATCACGCGAATCCGCTGGGCAATCTCTGGCGGCATTTTCGGCAGATATTTCAGCATGAAGCGGTTTTCTGCCAGAACCACCGGCTGACTGCCGACTGCAAAAATTGCCAGTAACTGATGAATCTGATCCAGCTCCTGTTCGGCCAGGGATAGCACGGCATGGTGGGGCAAAATCGTATACTGGTTACTTTCACCGGTTGGGCCAGTCAGGTTAAAACTCTGACCCGTGGCAATTTTTTCCGGTAGCTGAATCAGCTGCTGCGGGAACTCAGCCTGTACCCAGTCCACCAATTGGTTATACAGGGCAGGCATTGCTGCTGGATGCTGAGCCTGCGCCGCAAATGGTTGAGCCAGCTTTTTCTGCGAGCAGTATTGCATTAAGCGGTAGAGATACAGCGGTCCACCGGCCTTAGGTCCAGTCCCGGACAGGCCTTCGCCGCCAAAAGGTTGCACCCCGACCACAGCACCGACAATATTACGGTTGATATACAGGTTGCCGACCTCGGCTTGGGCAATCACGCTATGAATGGTTTCATCAATACGGGTATGCAAGCCCATGGTCAGGCCATAACCTTTGGCATTGATTTGCGCCAGCAGTTGATCAAGCTGTCCATAACGGTAGCGAATCACATGCAGTACCGGGCCAAACACTTCGCGCTCCAGATCATCCAGATGCGGCAGTTCAATCAGCGTTGGTGGTACAAAAGTGCCGTGTTGCAAGCTTGCATCGCTTTGCTTATTCCACATCAACTGATGCACTGGATAGCCCTTAATGCGCATTTTTTCAATATGACGCTCAATATTGTTCTGCGCTTCCAGGTCAATCACCGGACCAATGTCGGTTTTTAGCACATAAGGATTACCCACGCGTAACTGCTGCATGGCACCTTTGAGCATGGTCAGCACCGTGTCGGCATTATCTTCCTGCACACATAAAATTCGCAGGGCCGAGCAGCGCTGACCGGCACTGTCGTAAGCAGAGCTGACCGCATCCAGAATCACCTGTTCGGTCAGGGCTGAAGAATCAACAATCATGGCGTTTTGTCCGCCAGTTTCCGCAATCAGTGGAATGGCACTACCGGTCTGGCTTAAACGTTTGGCCACGGTCTGATTCAGGATTTTGGCGACTTCAGTCGAGCCGGTAAACATAATGCCCTGAATCCGTTCATCCTGACTCAGCTGCGCACCGACCGTTTCACCGCGTCCAGGCAGCAGTTGCAGTACATTTTGCGGAATGCCAGCATCCCATAAAATCTGCACCGCTTGTGCTGCAATCAGTGGGGTCTGCTCGGCCGGTTTGGCCAGAACGGTATTGCCAGCCACCAGCGCTGCGGCAATCTGGCCGCTAAAAATCGCCAGCGGGAAATTCCACGGGCTGATACATAGCACCGGCCCTAGCGGAATGATCTGGGTATTGATGTCCAGATCACGCATTTGCGCGGCATAGTAGCGCAGGAAATCAATTGCTTCACGCACTTCGGCAATGGCATTGCCATAGGTCTTGCCACTTTCGCGGCAGAGGAGCAGCATGAGCGGTTGCAGGCGTGCCTGCATTAAATCGGCAGCACGTTCCAGACATTGTGCGCGTTCATGTTTGGAAATATTGGCCCAGACGGCTTGTGCCTGTACGGCATTTCCCAGCGCCTGATTGACTTGTGCTGCTGTGGCTTCCTGTACATGACCAACAATATCCTGATGCTGAGCCGGGTTTAAAATCGCGTGTACATCGGCACTGTCTTGGATGGTTAAGCCTTCACCCATCGGCTGGGCAGTCCATTGATGCTGATGCAAACTCTGCGCGGTTGTATTTAATGCCGCCAAGTCCTGATCATTGGCTAAGTCCAGGCCGGCAGAGTTGTCGCGCTGCTCGCCATATAACTCATGCGGTAAGGGAATCGCCGGATGTTTCTGGCCGACTTTCTGTTCCTGTTGAGCCGTGGCTAAAATAGTCTGATGTGGATTTTCGATCAGATCTTCAATGTTCAGGGTCTTATCGGCAATACGGTTGACGAAAGAGGTATTGGCACCATTTTCCAGCAAACGACGTACCAGATAGGCCAGCAGGGTTTCATGGTTACCGACCGGCGCATAAATACGGCACGGCACGCCGAGCTTCTGCTGCTGTTTCGAGCCGACCACATTTTCATATAATGGCTCGCCCATGCCATGCAGGCATTGGAATTCGTATTGGCCAGCGTAGTAACGCGCCGGATCGGCCAGATGATAAATCGTGGCCAGCGTCTGGGCATTGTGAGTCGCAAACTGCGGATAAATCTGTTCCGGTGCCGCCAGTAATTTTTTCGCACAGGCAATATAGGACAGATCGGTATGCACTTTACGGGTAAACACTGGATAATCCGACATGCCATCAATTTGCGCTTTCTTGATTTCGCTGTCCCAATAGGCGCCTTTCACCAGACGGATCATCAGGCGTTTCTGGCTGCGTTTGGCCAGATCGACCACATAATCTACCACATAGAAGCAGCGTTTCTGGTAGGCCTGAATCACAAAGCCAATGCCTTTCCAGTTATCCAGTGCCGGTTCAAAACACAGACGCTCCAGCAACTCTAAAGACATTTCCAGTCGTTCAGATTCTTCGGCATCAATATTCAGGCCAATATTATAGTCTTTGGCCAGCACCGCCAGTTGCAGCACCTTGTCATACAGTTCGGTATGCACGCGGTCAATTTGAGCACGCTGATAACGTGGATGCAGGGCAGAGAGCTTGATCGAAATCCCCGGGCCGGTATAAACATCTTTATCTTTAGAGGCCTGGCCAATGGCGTGAATGGCATTTTGATAGTCATCAAAATAACGCTCTGCATCGTGTTCGGTCAGGGCTGCTTCACCGAGCATGTCATAAGAATAACGGAAACCTTTTTCTTCTAAAGGTTTGGCGTGTTGCAGGGCTTCGCTAATGGTTTCGCCGGTGACAAACTGCTCGCCCATCATCCGCATCGCCACATCTACCGCTTTACGGATAATACCACGGCCACTGCGCGCCAGCAGGCCAGTCAGAATACCGCTTAAGCTGTTCTGTTTCGGGGTTTCCATCAGCTTGCCGGTCAGCATTAAGCCCCAGGCCGCAGCATTTACAAACATCAGGTTACTTTGACCTAAATGCTCTTTCCAGTTGCCCTGGTTTATCTTGTCGCGGATCAGCAGATCACGGGTTGCGGTATCAGGAATACGTAATAGCGCTTCGGCCAGACACATCAGGGCGATGCCTTCTTGTGAAGAGAGGGAGAACTCTTGCAACAGGCCTTGCACCAGACCGGCTTTGCCGCTGGAATTTTTACGTTCACGCAGGGAGTGGGCCAGCTGAAAAGCCAGCTCATAAATCTGGCTGTTCAGTGCATCAGGAATTTCACTGTGCTCGAGTAAATGGCTGACACATTCACTTTCAGGGCGACGCCATGCCGTATTAATGGCAATTTCTGCCTCATTTTTTTCTTTGAATTCAGTGATGTAATCCAAATGCGGTTTTGCGTCGTCGAAATGGGTTTCGCTGTCCATCATGTTCATGCCAACATCCTGTGACGATATATTTTAGTTGAACGGTGTACCTTATATAATTTATGATCACAGAAAATATGCCAAATAACTCACTATAATTTTTGTTATTTTTAGAGATAAATACGGATTATGAATGGAATGATGAGCCTGGATCGCACTGACATTAAAATTCTGGATATTCTGCAAAAAGATGGCCGGATTTCAAATATTAAACTGGCAGAAGCCGTCAATTTATCGCCAACTGCTGCGCTGGCGCGGGTACAGAAACTGAGTAAAGATGGCTTTATTTTGGGCTATGAAGCCAAGCTGAATCCGGAGTTGCTGAATAGCAGTTTTGTGGTATTTGTGGAAATTCTGCTGGATAAAACCACGCCGAATGTACTGGAGGAATTTTCAGATGCGATTTTGCAGCATCCGGAAATTGTGGAATGTCACATGATTAGTGGTGGTTTCGATTTTGTAGTCAAAATCCGCTGCGCCAATATGGAAGAATTCCGCAAGATTTCCGGGCAAATTTTATGGCAGTTGCCGGGGGTGAAAGAAACCCGCAGTTATCCGGTGATGGAAGTGATTAAGGAAAGCTCGCAATTGAAACTGAAATATCAGCACAAGGCCAAATAAACCGTCATCTTTGTCTGTATTTTCCATTAAAACCCAAAAGGAGCCGAAGCTCCTTTTTTTATGGATGATCAATCAATTCGGTAGATTGCTGTGCTAGCTGTTCATTTCCTGCATGGCTTTTTTGTACTCGGCATCTGACTGTTCAAAGCGTTCAATCACCTCTGTACTTGGTGTCCGGTCGAGCAGACTGACTATTACAATACTCAGGCTGGCCAGAATAAAGCCGGGAATAATTTCATAGAGTCCGGTATCGGCCATGACATTTTTCCAGACAATCACGGTCATCGCACCGACTAGCATCCCGGCAATCGCGCCTTTCAGGGTCATGCGTTTCCAGAACAGCGACAGAATAATGAGAGGACCAAAAGCCGCGCCAAATCCGGCCCAGGCATAGGCCACCAGCCCCAGGACTTTACTCGATGGATTGCTGGCCAGCCAGATTGCCAGCATTGCAATCAACAGCACCATAAAACGGCCGACCCAGACCAGTTCTTTTTGTGAGGCATTTTTGCGTAAAAAAGCCTTGTATAAATCTTCAGTTAAGGTACTGGAGCAGACCAGTAACTGGCAGCTGAGTGTACTCATGACCGCGGCTAGAATGGCGGCCAGAATAATCCCGGCAATCCACGGATTAAACAGGATTTTAGTCAGCTCCATAAACACGGTTTCCGGATTCTGATTCACCACAGCCGCCAGTTCTGGAAATTGCTGGAAATAGGCAATGGCAATGAAACCGGCACCGACTGCACCGCCCAGACAGAGAATCATCCAGCTCATACCAATTTTACGCGCCGCCGGAATGGTTTTAACCGAATCGGCTGCCATAAACCGCACCAGAATATGCGGTTGTCCAAAATAGCCTAAGCCCCATGCCAAAGAAGATAAAATAGCAATAAAACTTAAACCGGACAGCATCTGCGTGGCATGTGGGCGCGCAGTTTCCAGTAACAGACCAATCTGCTGGCTATGATCACCCAGTGCCAGATAGGTCATGATGGGAGTAATCAGCAGGGCAAAAATCATTAGCCCGGCCTGGAAGGTATCGGTCCAGCTAATTGCCAGGAAGCCGCCAATACAGACATAGCTGATGGTGGCAATCGCGCCAATCCACAGCGCCGTGGTATAGGACCAGCCAAACAGGCTTTCAAATAAACGCGCACCGGCCACCATGCCGGATGCACAGTAAATCGCGAAAAATACCAGAATCACCAGTGCTGAACTGACGCGCAGAATTTTCTTGCGGTCGCCAAAACGGCTAGTGAAATAATCCGGCAGGGTCAGGGCATTGTTTTGTACTTCGGTATGAACCCGCAAACGCCCGGCGACCAGAAGCCAGTTTAACCATGCACCAATAATCAGGCCGATGGCGATCCAGGCTTCAGATAATCCGGCCAGATAGATTGCACCGGGTAAACCCATCAGTAGCCAGCCGCTCATATCCGATGCGCCGGCAGAAAGCGCAGTCACCACGCTGCCCAGACTGCGGCCCCCAAGAATATAATCCGAGAAATCTGTGGTGGCCTTGTAGGCATACAGCCCGATACCGATCATGGCCACGATATAAAATATAAAGGTAATTAATGTGGGATTCAGTTGACTCATATGCCCATCCTTTGTCTGTAAGCGTTCATCCATCCGAGATGATTTTTTGCGCATTTTTTCAAGGAGCTGATTCAAGCATGGAATTAAAATTACGTTCTGTAACATTTCGACGGGATTTATAGCGGTCTTGTGTTGCAGTTTGTAGCTTTAGATACAATTGCAAAAATGGCTGCAATGAGCGGAAAATTATTAAGTCAAAATTTTGAATAAAGCGGTGAATATTTTTATTTTTGCAAATATGGAGAGAATCTGTTAAATCTGGCTTAAAAATGGGGTAAATTTACATTATGTTACATCCAGTACATTCAGAAAGAATGTGTAATTAAATATTTCAAAAAGCGTATCAATCTTGTGTAGTTTCAGGCTGGCACAGGTTTAAGATTTTCTTATGCACAATATTGGTGCGAAATAGTGAGTAAACAGTGTGATTACGGTTCAGACAGAGAAAACAAGAATAGAGCATGATTTGCTGGGTGCTAAAGAAGTGCCGGCAGACAGTTATTATGGTATTCATACCTTGCGTGCCTTGGAGAACTTCCAGATCTCCAATCAGCAGGTCGGTGAAAACCTGCATTTCATTCGTGCTTTGGCGCAAGTGAAAAAAGCATCTGCACAAACCAATTTACAGTTTGAAAAAATCTCCCCGCAGGTGGCTGAGGCGATTCAGTATGCCTGTGACCAGTTGATTGAACAGCCCGCCGCATGGCGTGCGCATTTCCCTTTAGATGTTTATCAGGGCGGTGCCGGAACGTCGATTAACATGAACAGCAATGAGGTGATTGCCAATATTGCCTTAGAACATCTGGGTCTGGAAAAAGGCAGTTATTTTTCTATTCATCCAAATGATCATGTTAATAAGTCGCAATCGACCAATGATGTCTATCCAACAGCCTTGCGTTTAGCGACTTATTACAGTCTGGATGATCTGTTCGTGCAGATGCGTAACCTGATTGACAGTTTCTACAAAAAAGTAGCTGAATTTCAGTATGTACTGAAAATGGGCCGGACCCAGCTGCAAGATGCCGTGCCGATGACCTTGGGGCAGGAGTTCCGGGCTTTTGCTACCCTGTTAAAAGAAGATTTAAAACTGATTGACCGGACCCGTCAGCTGTTGCTGGAAATTAACCTCGGTGCTACCGCGATTGGTACGGGCGTGAATACCCCCAAAGGTTATGCCCAGGAAGCGGTGCAGGCTTTAAAAGAGATTAGCGGCTTGCCATTAATTGGCGCAGAAGATTATGTTGAAGCCACCAGCGACTGTGGGGTGTTCATCATTTTATCCAGCACACTGAAACGTCTGGCAGTGAAATTATCGAAAATCTGTAATGACCTGCGTTTATTAAGTTCTGGCCCGCGTACCGGTCTGGGGGAAATCCGGTTACCGGAGTTGCAGGCCGGTTCTTCGATCATGCCTGCCAAGGTCAATCCGGTCATTCCGGAAGTGGTGAACCAGATTGCCTTTAAAGTGATTGGCAATGACCTGACCGTGACCATGGCAGCCGAAGCCGGGCAGTTGCAGTTAAATGTAATGGAACCGGTGATTGCCGTGTCGATTCATGAATCCATCCAGTTATTGACTCAAGCCATGAAAAGTCTGGATGAGAAATGTATTCAGGGCATTCAGGCCAATGAACAGGCTTGCCATGATGCGGTGATGCGTAGCGTCGGTATTGTCACTTTGCTTGATCCGATTCTAGGTCATGCCAAATGTGATGAAATCGGGAAACTGTGTATTGCTGAAAACAAAACCATTCAGCAGGTGGTACTGGAGCAGGAATTACTGACTCAGGAACAGCTGGATGAAATTTTCGCCCTGCATAATCTGGTCAGTGAAGTAACACCACCGGAAGCGGTTTTTGCCCAAGTCAGTTAAGACACTGACTGCTTCAGTAAAACAATAAAGGCTCAAGGTCATATATTGGCTTTGAGCCTTTTGTGTTTGGCTGAGGGTTTTGATTCAACTTACAGGGCCGCCAGCAGACGTGGCTTTAACTGTGCCAAACCTTGGGTTGCAGTGGCGGCAATACATTCATATTGCGCCGGTAAACGCTGCTGATTGGCTTTTGGGTCAATATAAAAGGCCTGACAGCTGGCCGGAATTTCATGAACCAGACCAGCCACCGGGTAGACCGCCAGACTGCTGCCAATCACAATAAAAATGTCGGCATCCTGCACCCATTCAATCGCTTGTGCATAGGCTGGTACCGCTTCACCAAACCAGACCACGTGTGGCCGTAGCGGATAACCCGCGTCACAAACATCACGTTCCAAATCCAGCTCGGCGCCTTCAACCGGGTAAAAGCGGGTAGTGGTTTGTGCATCGGGACCGGAGGTTTTGGCCAGCCGGATATTGCCATGCAAATGTAATACCTGCTGGCTACCGGCACGTTCATGCAGATCATCAATATTCTGGGTAATAACAGCCACATCAAAATACTGTTCCAGTTCGGCAATCAATTGATGTGCCGCGTTGGGCTGGGCATTCAGAATATTTTTGCGCCGTTCATTATAAAAACGCTGCACCAGCGCCGGATTTTTGGCCCAGGCTTCCGGCGTGGCCACATCTTCCACCCGATGCTGTTCCCACAATCCATCACTATCACGGAAGGTATTAATCCCGCTTTCGGCGCTCATTCCGGCACCGGAGAAAACAATCAGTTTAGGCATAGGCAGATTCCTGTGTGGCGATACTGTGCGTGACTTCCTGTTGCATCCATTCTACAAATTTCTGAATTAAAACTGAATTTTCCTGACTAGAATGTACCAGATAATAGGAGCGCCGGCCGCTGAGCTGCTGATCTGAGGCCAGTACTAGTTCACCGCTGGTTAATTCCTGCTGAATCAACATTTGCGGGATGAGTGCCATGCCCATGCCATGACTGGCGGCCACAGCCAGCATCGAAAACAGTTCATGACGCTGTCCATCATACGGATGGGCATGCTCAATCTGCTGGGTCTGGAACCATTCCTGCCAGATGGTCGGTCGTGTGGTTTGCTGTAATAAGGGCAGTTGCTGTAATTGTTCAGCAGCCAGGTTATAACCATAGCGATGGCTTTTTTGTGCCGCAGGAAAATGCCGGGCAATCAGCTGCGGTGAGCACACCGGCACCACATCTTCCTTCATTAAAAAATGGGTGTGGATTCCGGGCCAATGATCAATCTGCTGCTGCGTGCCCGCATAAATGGCCGCATCAAAAATATTTTCATTAAATAAAAACGGCTTGGTGCTGGTTTCCAAATGGATGGTAATTTCCGGATAGCGCTGGTTAAAACGATGCAGCTTCGGCACCAGCCAGCGCGTGGCAAAGGTCGGTACCACACCCAGTTTTAAGGTGCCACCTAATCCTTTATGCGACATCACATCGAGCGTGCTTTGCTCCAGCCCCAGTAAATAGGGTTTGATACTTTTATAATAATGCTGTCCTGCAGGCGTCAGTTCGACTCCATGCCGGGTCCGGATAAACAGGCTTAAGCCAAGAAATTCTTCCAGCTGCTGGATTTGCCGGGAAACCGCACTCTGGGTAATAAACAGTTCTTGCGAGGCATGAGTATAACTGCAATGCTTGGCTGCCGACTCAAAGCAGAGCAAGGCCTGTAAAGAGGGAATATTACGCCGCATTTCAGATCATCCTTTATCTGCACAGGTATTTGAAAATAGCATAGATGAAGGCGCTATGATCGCCACTTTGGTTATTTTTTATTGTTTCTTCACAGGTTTTAGCGCGATGCGCAGCTCCAGTATGAATATGCTTATTTAAGATATGCGGAGAATGCATATCTGCATTAAAAAATCTCGTTTGAAAATATTATTTTTCACACATAGTATCAACACAAACAACGAGAACATCATTCAGGCAGAGGAAGCTATGAATCAAATGGTAAATTCACATTCAGGCCGTAAAGTACATTTTGACTGGCAAGACCCATTCCTGCTGGAGCAGCAGCTGACTGCAGAAGAACGCATGATCCGTGATACTGCTGCAGCCTATTGTCAGGACAAGCTGATACCACGTGTATTAGAACAGTTCCGTCATGAAAAAACCGATCCGACCATTTTCCGTGAAATGGGCGAGCTCGGTTTGCTGGGCCCGACCATTCCTGAGCAATACGGCGGTGCCGGTTTAAATTATGTCAGCTATGGTCTGATTGCCCGTGAAGTTGAGCGTGTTGATTCAGGCTACCGTTCTATGGCCAGTGTACAAAGTTCGCTGGTGATGGTACCGATTAATGAATTTGGCTCGGAAGAACAAAAACAGAAGTATTTACCAAAATTAGCTACGGGTGAATATATTGGCTGCTTTGGTCTGACCGAACCGGATCATGGTTCTGACCCGGGCAGCATGGTTACCCGTGCCAAAAAAGTCGATGGCGGTTACCGTTTAACGGGCGCAAAAATGTGGATTACCAACAGTCCAATTGCCGATGTATTTGTGGTTTGGGCCAAAGAGGTTTCACCTGAAGGCAATGTCGGTGACATTCGCGGCTTTATTCTGGAAAAAGGCTGGGAAGGGCTGTCTGCGCCTGCGATTCACGGCAAGGTCGGTTTACGTGCTTCCATCACCGGTGAAATTGTAATGGATAACGTATTTGTCCCAGAAGAAAATGCTTTCCCAGAAGTCCGTGGCTTAAAAGGTCCGTTTACCTGTCTGAACAGTGCCCGTTATGGCATTGCCTGGGGTGCGATGGGTGCGGCAGAGTTCTGCTGGCATACCGCACATCAGTACACCATGGACCGTAAACAGTTTGGTCGTCCTTTGGCTGCCAATCAGTTAATCCAGAAAAAACTGGCCGATATGCAGACTGAAATTGCTCTTGGCTTGCAGGCAGCATTACGTTTTGGCCGCATGAAAGATGAAGGTATTGCCTCGATTGAAGGAACATCTTTAATCAAGCGTAATAACTGTGGCAAGGCACTGGATATTGCCCGTTTGGCCCGTGACATGATGGGTGGTAACGGCATTTCTGATGAATTTGGTGTAGCGCGTCATCTGGTGAATCTGGAAGTAGTGAATACCTATGAGGGTACCCATGACGTACATGCCTTAATTCTGGGCCGAGCACAGACCGGAATCGCCGCATTCTGTAATTAATGTAGAGGAATGGGTACGCCGGATTCATGCGGTCAAAGTGCCGGTCGGTGTAATTAACTCGATTGAAGATGCCTTGGCTGAGCCGCAAATTCAGCATCGGCAGATGCTGGTCAATTTGCCGCACAGTTTAAATGCACAATTTAGGATGATTGCATCACCGATCAAGCTGTCAGATACACCGGTCGAATACCGGCAGGCACCACCGCAACTGGGTGAACATACGGCCTATATTCTGTCCCGCTTTAAATCTGCTGAAGAACTGCAGGCTTTAAAACAGCAGGGCATTATTGATGGGAAAATTGCCTAGTGCTTTGCCTTGATTGCTAATCTTCACTTGCTTTTTGCCGAACCTCACACTGTTCGGCTTTTTTATTGAGTGCGCTATAAATATTGATGCAGATACTTACTGATGCTGCAACAAAAAGCGTTTAATTTCACGGGCAAATTTCAGCGGCTCAGTCAGTAGCGGAGTATGCCCTGATTTTTCAAATAACACCTGCTGTGCCTGTGCCACACTCTGGGCAATCAGGGTTTGCCCCTGTACCGGATAGAGTACCGATTGCACCCCGCTAAAAAACACCGTAGGACAGTTTAGCTGGCTTAAGGCCTCGCGATAATCTTCGGTATGCTCCAAATAGTTACGGATATACCAGGCCATATAGTCCAGTCGAGATGAGGGTAACAGCAGATGTTGCAAACGTGGCTGTTGCAGGATTTTACGAAAGATGGCTCGCTGGCGAGGGTTGTTATTTTGCAGCTCAATAAACTGCATCCATAAAGCAAACAGTTGATCTTTGGCTGTGTTATTTAAATCGTGAATCCACTGAAGATGTGCGTGTTCCGTAAATAGCGCGGACAGTTCAGATAAAATCTGTTTAAAGCGGCTGTGCTGCTGACCAAACAGGCCATAAGCCCAGTGTTCATCTACCAGGATTTTTGGGGTCTGATCAATATGCAGATAGGCTTTTAACTGCGTTGCCAGCTGTCCATATTGCATGCCATGCATGGCGGTGGTCGCGCCCATCGAATAGGCAATGATTATAAACTGTTGCAGCTGCATTTGCTGAATTAAGGATTGCACATCCTGCCAGTGGCTGGAAATGGCATCCAGCTCCGGAATCCAGCACTGTTTCGAACCGCCAAAGCCGCGCCAGTCGGGAATAATAAAACGGAACTGTTTGCGTAGCGGCCACAAAAACGGCAGCCATTGCCAGCTGTGCATGCCCAAACCGGACAGCACCAGCACCGGTTGGCCCTGACCAAATTCACGTACAAATAAACCTTCGCCATCGGGCATGACATAATACGGCATGAGATTTCATTCCTTGAAATTTTATTGTTGTTGATCAAAAGCTTTTAGCGCAGGAATCACCGCGTCCAGCCAGCGAATCCAGCCGATTTCCTGCTCGATACCCAGCTGTAAAATCATTTTATGAATATATAAGGTACGATTTTCGTCGGTCTGCTGGGCAAAGTCTTTGGCATAAATGGCCTGATACAGCTGCAATTTTTCCTGATGCAACTGTAAATGCCGCTCTAGCTCGGGCAAAACCTCATTACCGCCGAGTTGTGCTTCGGCCCGTAAACGCACCATCAGTTCTTCACGGAGCTGCGCCGGAGGACCTTGCTTGACCATCCAGTCGGCCAGTTCGACCCGGCCTGCGGCCTCAACCTGATAGGTTTTTTTACGGCCTTGGGCATCTTCTTCAGCCAAAGTGGAAATCCAGCCTTTGCTGAGCATGCTGTTTAATTCACGATAAATCTGCTGATGGGTGGCATTCCAGAAAAAGCCCATCGAGCGATCAAAGCGCCGGGCCAGTTCAATGCCCGTACTGGGTTTTTCAATCAGGCTGGTGAGTAATACATGGGCTAAAGACATAGACGAGATCATGCAAGTATGAATCTAAAATATTATGCAACATGTTGCATAAAAGTCAAAATTCGCATATAAATTTATGCAACAAGTTGCATTAACATAAAAATAGCCCGCTTTTGGCCAGCCAAGGAGAGAATATGTCGAATTATCCGCATCTGTTAGCCCCGCTTGATTTAGGCTTTACCACCTTAAAAAACCGCGTACTTATGGGTTCTATGCACGTGGGTCTTGAAGAAGCACCAAATGGTTATGCACGGATGGCAGCATTCTATGCAGAGCGTGCCAAAGGCGGCGTGGGCCTGATTGTGACCGGCGGGATTTCTCCAAATGATGCCGGCTTAACCTTTGCAGGTGGCAATAAACTTGACACCTTGGCCGAAGCTGAAAAACATAAAGTGGTCACCCAAGCCGTGCATGAAGCGGGCGGTAAAATCGCCTTGCAGATTTTGCATACTGGACGTTATTCCTATCAGCCGGATATTGTGGCGCCATCCGCGATTCAGGCGCCTATTAACCCGTCTAAACCGCATGCACTCACCTCGGCCGAAGTGCAGCAGACCATTGCCGATTTTGCCAACTGTGCCAAGCTGGCCAAATATGCCGGTTATGACGGTGTTGAAATTATGGGTTCGGAAGGCTACTTGATTAACGAGTTTATTGCCAAGCGCACCAATCATCGTGATGATGAATGGGGCGGTAGCTATGAAAACCGGATTCGCTTTCCGATTGAAATCGTGAAACGTACCCGTGCTGAAGTCGGCGAAAACTTCATTATTATCTATCGTCTGTCGATGCTGGATCTGGTCGAAGGCGGATCAAGTTTTGAAGAAGTGGTGCAGCTGGCCAAAGAAATTGAAAAAGCGGGTGCGACCATTATTAATACCGGTATTGGCTGGCATGAAGCACGTATTCCGACCATTGCCACCAAAGTGCCGCGTGCGGCTTTTAGCTGGGTCACAGAAAAGCTCAAAAGTGAAGTCAAAATTCCTTTAATCACTTCTAACCGGATTAATACCCCAGAAATGGCAGAGCATGTACTGGCGACCGGTCAGGCCGATATGGTGTCGATGGCGCGTCCATTTTTGGCAGATGCCGATTTTGTGGTGAAAGCCGAGCAGGGCCGTAGCGATGAAATTAATACCTGTATTGCCTGTAACCAGGCCTGTCTGGACCATATTTTCTCCATGAAAATTGCCTCCTGTCTGGTCAATCCGCGTGCCTGTCATGAAACCGAACTGATCTTTAAAGAAGCCAGCCAGCCGAAAAACATTGCGGTGATTGGAGCGGGTCCAGCCGGTTTAAGCTTTGCAATTTATGCGGCAGACCGTGGTCATGAAGTGACGATTTTTGAAGCCTCTAACCAGATTGGCGGGCAGTTTAATATTGCCAAGACCATTCCGGGCAAAGAAGAGTTTTATGAAACCTTGCGTTATTTCAAACGTCAAATTGAGTTGCAGCCACGCATTCAGCTAAAACTGAACCATACGGCCAGCTTTGATGAGCTGAGCAAAAGCAGTTTTGACGAAATTGTGGTGGCAACCGGGGTGACTCCACGTCAGCTGGAGATTGAAGGAATTGATCATCCTAAAGTTCTGAGCTATCTGGATGTGCTGAAAGAGCGTCGACCGGTGGCGAAACGGGTTGCGATTATTGGTGCCGGTGGAATTGGTTTTGATACCGCAGAATACTTAAGTCATTCTGGTGAAAGTGGCAGTCTGAATCCGGAAAAATTCTATGATGAATGGGGGATTGATACCGAATATGAGCATGTCGGTGGCCTGAAACCGGCACAGGTAGAAGCCTCCAATCATGAAATCTATTTATTGCAGCGTAAAGCATCTTCGGTGGGAGCAGGCCTGGGCAAAACCACCGGCTGGATTCATCGTACCGGCTTAAAAAACCGCGATGTTAAAATGATGGCAGGCGTAAGCTATCAGAAAATTGATGATCAGGGCCTGCATATTACGGTCAATGACCAGCCGATGCTGCTGGAAGTTGAAAACGTGGTGATCTGTGCCGGACAGGAATCATATACCGCCATGTACGATCAGCTGCAAGCTGCGGGTAAAAATGTGCATCTGATTGGCGGTGCCAAGGAAGCCGGTGAGCTAGATGCCAAACGCGCAATCCGTCAGGGCGCAGAGTTGGCGGCGAAAATTTAATCTAATTCCTTCTCCCTCTCCCTATGGAAGAGCGCTGGGGAGAGGGTGAATAACCGCCTCTGCCCTGTGCAGCAGGGTTGCTCATCTTCTGGAAGCTGAGGGAATTCACTGAATAGAATCAACTCCTTCCTTTGAAAAAGGGAGGTTGGGAGGGATTCTTGTAGAAAAACCCTTCTAAATCCCCCTTTCTTGCACTTCGTTTTAAAGCAATGCTTTAAAACTTGCTCAGGGGGAGTTTATATAGCAATGAAATATCAAAATAAAAAAGGACCCCAAAATGACCTTACACATCACCAAAACCGCGATTGCCCGTTGGCACCAGATGCTTGAACAGCGTGATATGGCCATCCTGAATGAACTGCTGGCCGATGAGGTGGTGTTTCGTTCTCCGGTGGCCTATCAGCCTTATGCCGGCAAGCAGGTGGTATTTTTTATTCTGACCAACGTGATTCAGGTCTTTGAGAACTTTAGCTATCACCGTGAATTTTATGCTGCAGACGGTAACAATGTTGTGCTTGAGTTTTCTGCCCAGGTGGGAGATAAAAAACTCAAGGGTATTGATATGATCCGCTTCAATGATCAAGGTCAGATCATTGATTTTGAAGTGATGATTCGTCCTAAAAGCGGCCTCGAAGCTTTGGCTGCCGAGATGGGACAACGGATGGCACAATTTATGCCCACCTGATCTAAGCCCTGAACTCAACTGACTTCATAACATGAGAGAACTAGCATGATATAAGCCAAACCATAAAAGGGGGGAACAAAACATGAAATTTGTGATCCAGAAAATGGCCCAGCTCACCCAGCGCTTGATTGATGAATGGACCGGCGCCGCAGAACCGACCTTATATTTTAATCCCGAAGGTCAAATCCGGCGCTGTATAGATGTTTTACCGCAACTGAAACAGAAATACCGGCCAACCCCGTGGCTGTCCAATACCCATGCGCATCTGCTTTATTTTGACTTAATCAAGAAAAAAACCATCCGCCTGCATTACGATGCCATTGAGCAGCTGAACATGTCCGATGGTGGCGTAACGGCTATTGCCTGGTACGGTCTGCATCTGCCACCACGCACCCCAACCATTATTGTAATGCACACCATTGTCGGAACTGCCGAGAGCATGAGCGAGCTGGTGCGGGATTTACATCAGCAGACCGGCTGGCGTATTGCCTTATGTTTACGCCGTGGTCATGCCAACTTGCCTATGCCGGTTCCGAAAATCTGCCTGTTTGGTTCCACCGAAGATTTACGGGAACAGATCCAGTTTATTCAGAAAAAATTCCCGGTTTCTGCCCTATATGGGGTAGGTTCATCGGCCGGTACCGGTTTGCTGGTGCGTTACTTAGGTGAAGAAGGCGACAAAACGCCGCTAAAAGCTGCTTTTGCACTGTGCCCGGGGTATGACACCGAAATCGGCTTTAACCATGTTCATCCGTTTTATAGTAAGGTCATGACCAAAAAGGTGATTCAGGCCTTTATTGATCCTTATCGGAGTAGCTGGCAGAAAACCAAATCGCTGGCCAAAGTCATTACCGCGCAAAACCTGGCCGAATTTGAACAGGCCTATTTTGAGATGGCCGGCTATCATGATTATGAAAGTTATAGCAAAGCCATTAACCCGATTTATGTGTTCCAGAATGTCAAAATTCCCCTGATGATTTTAAACGCCGAAGATGATCCGGTTTGTCATATTAAAAATCTGGAACCGTATAAAGAAAGTATTCAGAAAATGCCAAATATTATGGTGGTGACCACCAAAAAGGGCAGTCATTGCGGTTTTTATGAAGGTTTAGGTGCGCCACAGTCCTGGGCCACACGTTTAATGGCTGATTATTTAAAGAACCAGCATCAACAGGGTGAACGTTCTTATTCCTGAATGGAATAGCTTCATAAAAAGGCCAATAAAAAACCCAGTACATGGACTGGGTTTTTTTATGCAACAGTGCTTGAAGGCTGAAATCAGTTTTCAAGCGCTGGGGTTGCTGCGGCAATGGCTGCGGCAACAGCGTCATCTTGTGACTGGCTGTCCGGGTCCGGGTTGGCTGGACGGGCTTCTACCGGCTTGTCTTCAGCAGGAGCGGCCTGAGCTGGCTGAGGGGCTGGCGCAGGTTCACGTGGCGTCACTTCACGACGAATTTCAGTTGTGGTGTTTTCAGTTTCAGTACGTTCAACTTCGTATTCCACTGGCGCTTCAGTTTCAGACACTTCTGGCGTTTCTGCTTCAAGTGGCTCGAACTGGGCTGGCTCAGTGATCTGCTCAGTTTGCTGAACCTCAACTTCAACCTGTTCTTCTTCCTGAGGTGCTTCTTTTTTAACACAGGCACTCAGGAATAAACTGGTTGCAATTGCACCACAAATCAAAAATTTTTTGTTCATAATCTAAAAAAGGAGGGTTCAACGAGATGCGCGTATTATAACAGCAAAAAATCAGATGAAAATCCTATGAATAAAATCTAATTTTTTATCGGAAATGCTGATAGAATAGCCAATTGTTTATTGTTCTATGAATTGATGCGGAATGACTTTGCTTTATAGGTGCAGAGTAAAGTAAAATTGCGCAACATTGCAGGCCAGTTTAGGCTCGATTGTACGAGAAACCCAATGACCCATTTTATTTTCGTGACTGGTGGTGTTGTTTCATCACTAGGTAAAGGTATTTCAGCTGCTTCAGTTGCTGCACTTTTAGAAGCCCGTGGTTTGAAAGTAACCATGGTCAAAATGGATCCATACATCAATGTCGATCCAGGGACGATGAGTCCTTTCCAACATGGTGAAGTTTTTGTCACAGAGGATGGTGCTGAAACTGACTTAGACTTGGGTTATTACGAACGTTTCTTGCGTCGTGCGAAGATGACGAAGTTAAACAACTTCACATCAGGTCGCGTGTACCAAGACGTCTTAAATAAAGAGCGTCGTGGTGATTATCTGGGCGGTACCGTTCAGGTGATTCCACACATCACAGATAATATTAAAGAGCGTGTCCTTCGCGCAGGTGAAGGTTATGACGTTGCCATTGTTGAGATTGGCGGCACGGTCGGTGACATTGAATCTCTCCCATTCATGGAATCGGTCCGTCAGCTCATGGTTGAGCTCGGTCATAAACGTACCATGCTGATGCATTTAACCCTGTTGCCATACATCAAGTCTGCAGCAGAGTTAAAAACCAAGCCAACCCAGCACTCGGTTAAAGAATTACTGTCAATCGGTATTCAGCCAGATATCTTAATCTGCCGTACTGAGCACGATGTAGACGCAGATACTACCCGCAAAATTGCACTGTTCACCAACGTTGAAGCGCGTGCAGTGGTGGTATGTAAAGATGCCAAAACCATTTATCAAATTCCACGTACCTTCTATGAGCAGGATGTTGATGATCTGATCTGTGAACGTTTTGGTTTTGATGTGCCAGAAGCAGACCTGTCTGACTGGGATAACGTGGTTGAAGCCTTACTGAATCCGGAATACACCGTACGTGTAGCGATGGTTGGTAAATACGTTGAACTGCCAGATGCCTATAAATCGGTGAACGAAGCATTATTGCATGCCGGTATTCAAAACCGTGTCAAAGTACAAATTGACTATGTCAATGCAGAAGACCTGGAAAGCCAGGACGTTGCAGCCGTACTGAAAGATGCTGACGCAATTCTGGTCCCTGGCGGCTTTGGTGAGCGCGGTACTGAAGGTAAAATGGCGGCCATCCGTTATGCACGTGAAAACGGTGTACCATTCCTGGGCATCTGTTTAGGTATGCAGCTTGCCGTGATCGAATACGCACGTAACGTTGCCGGTATTGCAGATGCGACTTCAACTGAATTTAACCGCTCAACCAAATCTCCATTAATTGGTCTGATTACCGAATGGTTAGATGAGCGTGGTGAAGTACAGCAGCGTTCAGTTGATTCTGACCTCGGCGGTACCATGCGTTTAGGTGCACAAAAATCAGAACTGGTTGAAGGCACCAAAACCTGTGAAGTGTACGGTTCAGCAGAAATTATTGAACGTCACCGCCACCGCTATGAAATGAATAACCGTTATATTCCTGTTCTTGAAGAAAAAGGCATGAAAATCTCAGGTTATTCACCAGTACAGCACTTGGTGGAAACAGTTGAAATCCCTCAACATCCTTGGTTTATTGCGGTACAATTCCACCCAGAATTTACCAGCTCGCCACGTGATGGACATCCGCTGTTTGCAAGCTTTATTGATGCTGCCAAAAAGCAGTACCAAAACAAGCACTAAGCGGTAAAAGGAATAAACCAGGAAGTTTAAATGTCACAATTAAAAGCACAAGAAGTTGTACGTTTAGGCGATATACAAATGGCAAACCACTTGCCATTTGTACTATTCGGCGGCATGAACGTACTTGAGTCCAAAGATTTGGCCTTTGAAATTGCAGAAACCTATATTGATATCTGCACACGTTTGAATATTCCTTACGTTTTTAAGGCCAGCTTTGATAAAGCCAATCGTTCAAGCCTGAACTCGTTCCGTGGCCCAGGCCTGGAAAAAGGGATTGAGTGGCTGGCAGACATCAAAAAACACTTCAATGTTCCGATTATCACCGACGTGCATGAGCCGTATCAGGCTGCGCCGGTGGCTGAAGTTGCTGACATTATTCAGCTTCCTGCCTTTTTAAGCCGTCAGACCGATTTAGTTGAAGCTATGGCCAAAACACAGGCCATCATCAACATTAAAAAAGCCCAATTCCTTGCGCCGCATGAAATGCGTCATATCCTGCATAAATGTCTGGAAGCTGGTAATGACAAACTGATTCTTTGTGAACGGGGCTCAGCCTTTGGTTACAACAATCTGGTGGTCGATATGCTGGGCTTTGACATCATGAAAGAGATGAATGTACCGGTCTTCTTCGATGTGACCCATGCGCTGCAAACGCCGGGTGGTCGTGCCGATTCAGCAGGTGGTCGCCGTGCGCAAATCACCACACTGGCGCGTGCTGGTATGGCGACTGGTCTTGCAGGTTTATTCCTGGAAGCGCATCCAGATCCGGATGTGGCCAAATGTGATGGCCCGTGTGCGCTGCGCCTGTCACAATTAGAGCCATTCTTGGCGCAATTAAAAGAATTGGATACTTTAGTTAAAGGATTCAAAAAGTTAGATACTCATTGATGCCCGCAACAGCATCTATTATTCAATCAACTGAGGAATTGTTCATGAGCCAAATCGTTGACATTCGTGCACGTGAAATTTTGGACTCTCGTGGTAACCCAACCATCGAAGCAGACGTAATCTTAGCATCTGGCGTAGTTGGCCGTGCATGTGCACCATCTGGTGCTTCAACTGGTTCTCGTGAAGCTTTAGAACTTCGTGATGGCGATAAAGCACGTTACTTAGGTAAAGGTGTGAAAACTGCCGTAAACAACGTTAACACGCTAATCCGTGATGCGCTGGTGGGTAAATCAGTATTTGAGCAAAAAGACATCGACAATACGATGATTGCTTTAGATGGTACTGAAAACAAAGAAAAATTAGGTGCAAACGCAACGCTAGCCGTATCTTTGGCTGCTGCACGCGCTGCTGCTGATGAAAAGAAAATTCCTCTTTTCCAATACATCGCAGATTTACGTGGTCAAACCATTTTGACTATGCCTGTGCCAATGATGAACATCCTGAACGGTGGTGCGCACGCAGACAACACTGTTGACATCCAAGAGTTCATGATTGAGCCAGTAGGCTTCACTTCATTCGCTGAAGCATTACGTTCAGGCGCTGAAGTATTCCATGCGTTAAAATCAGTATTAAAGAAAAAAGGTTTGAACACAGCTGTAGGTGATGAAGGTGGTTTCGCGCCGAACTTACGTTCAAACGAAGAAGCAATTACCGTAATTCTTGAAGCAATTGAACAGACTGGCTACAAGGCAGGTTCTGACATGATGCTTGCGCTTGACTGTGCATCTTCTGAATTCTACAAGAATGGTCAATACGTACTGGAAGGCGAAGGCAACAAAGCATTCACCAGCAACCAGTTTGCTGACTATTTAGCTGGCTTGGTAAACCAATATCCAATTATCTCAATTGAAGATGGTTTAGATGAATCTGACTGGGAAGGCTGGTCTTACCTGACGTCAATTCTTGGCGACAAGATCCAGTTGGTCGGTGATGACCTGTTCGTGACTAACCCTAAAATCCTGCAACGCGGTATCAACGAAAAAGTGGGTAACTCGATTCTGATTAAATACAACCAGATTGGTACCTTGACTGAAACTTTAGATGCCATCTACCTTGCAAAAGCCAATGGTTACTCGACTGTTATTTCTCACCGTTCAGGTGAAACTGAAGACTCGACCATTGCCGATCTTGCAGTAGGTACAGCAGCAGGTCAAATCAAGACTGGTTCTCTATGCCGTTCTGACCGTGTAGCGAAATATAACCAATTACTTCGTATTGAAGAATTGACGAATGCTGCATATCGCGGTAAAGCTGAGTTTAAAGGTTTAAACTAAGCGACAGATGTCAATGTTAAGTGTATTCGACTCGAAATCGAGTAAAGTACTGTTGGGCCTTGCGATCGTTCTGATCGCAGGGTTTCAATATTTATACTGGTTTGGTGAAGGTGGTTATCGTGAACATCAGGAACTGACCCAGAAAATACAACAACAAACCGAACTCAATAATGAATTAAAAGAAC
Organism: Acinetobacter sp. YH12134; assembly: GCF_013418555.1. NCBI lineage: Bacteria > Pseudomonadati > Pseudomonadota > Gammaproteobacteria > Moraxellales > Moraxellaceae > Acinetobacter > Acinetobacter sp. YH12134. Next base: position 41,646 of record NZ_VPBT01000011.1, read on the forward strand.
GTAACCGGGTTTTGGCCGCGGAAGTTTATGATTTAAAAAATGGTGTAGAAGCCATCGAAGAACATGCCCGTCTTGATCTGGGCTTAATTAAACCACATGAAACTTTTGTACAGATGAGTACCATCAGTACCCAATATAAGCCGATTTATATCAATCCGAATGCCCAGGTAGATTTACGTACCAATGAAGCACCACAGCCAGCTGCAACAACCCCTACACCATAAACTTTGGGCCGTTATTCCGGCAGCAGGCTCGGGCAGTCGCTTTTCCAAATCCGAACTCAAGCAATATCAGATGATCCAGGACCACACGGTGCTGGAGCATACGGTAGCGCGTTTAAATCAGTTGCCGCTGGCAGGTTATGTGCTGGCCATTGGTGCGCAGGATGATGTGGCCCAGCGTTTGCCGTTTGCACATCAGGATAAAGCTCATTTTTGTCTGGGTGGCGCAGAGCGGGTCAACTCGGTACTGAATGCCTTGCAGTATTTATCTGCTATTGCATCGGATGAAGACTGGGTGCTGGTGCATGATGCCGCGCGTCCCTGTGTGGCGGTTGAAAACTTATATGCGCTGGTGAATCAGGCGGTACACAGCAACCAGAGTGCCATTCTGGCCATTCCGGTCCGTGACACCCTCAAGCGCGTAGAGACGCAGCAGCAGATTCAGACCACAGTAGACCGTGCCCAGCTGTGGCAGGCGCAAACCCCGCAAATGGCGCGCTTAGGTGAGCTAAAACGCGCGATTGAACAGGCATTGGCGCAAGAGGTGAATATTACCGATGAAGCCAGTGCGCTGGAGCATGGTGGCTATCCGGTACAGGTGGTACAGGGACGCTCGGACAATATTAAAATTACCTATCCCGATGATCTGGAGCTGGCGCGTTTAATTCTGCAAGCCCAGCACGCCGGAAGTACTGCATAAAAAATCTTTGCTGAAATCATGAGTCGGGTGTGTATTTCCGATTCACTCTGCGCATAGTTCATCCTATAATTGCCGATGATTTGTTATCTGGATTGAATGGGGCGCAATGATACCTTCTCAGCAGTATCGTTTTTTACGTCACTCTTTACGTGATGGAAGAAGCATTAAAAGCGATACCTCTCGCTGGACCAAACTACACCTCGATCCTTGGCTATTATGCTTCCTGATCCTGAATGCAATTTTAGGGCTGATGGTGGTGTATAGTGCCACCGCACAGGATATGGGAATGGTGATGCGTCAGGGCATCAGCTTTGGTATCGGCTTTATTGCCATGTTTATCTGTGCGCAGATTCCGCCCAAGGTCTATCAGGCCGCCAGTCCCTATTTTTATGCCCTGGCCGTGCTCATGCTGGTACTGGTGCTGCTGATTGGTGAAACCCGCATGGGGGCCAAACGCTGGATCAGTCTGCCCGGTATTGGCAGTATGCAGCCCAGTGAATTCATGAAATTTACCATGCCACTGATGATGGCCTGGTATTTTGCCCGTAAACCGTTTCCACCCAAATTTCTGCAAATCGTCGGTGCGCTGGTACTGCTCGGGATTCCTTTTGTGCTGGTGGCACTACAGCCGGACTTGAACATTGGCCTGATTATTCCAGGCATTTTTGTATTGTTTCTGAGCGGTATGTCCTGGCGTTTAATTGGCGGGGCATTTGCGGCGATGGCCATTGTTGCACCGCTGGCCTGGATGTTTTTATTACAGGAATATCAAAAGAAACGGATTTTAACCCTGTTTGATCCGGAATCTGATGCACTCGGCGCTGGCTGGAATATTATTCAATCTAAAATTGCCATTGGTTCGGGTGGTCTGACCGGTAAGGGCTATCTGGAAGGGACTCAGTCGCATTTGGGTTATTTGCCGGAGCATCATACTGACTTTATTATGTCGACCTATGCTGAAGAATTTGGCTTCTTTGGCGTATTTTTACTGTTCGCGCTGTTTGCTGCAATTATTATCCGCTGCCTGATTATCAGCCTGAGCTGTTTTCATAATTTCGGTCGCCTATATGCCGGTGCAGTTGGCTTGACCTTCTTCTTCTTTGTGTTTTTAAACTCCGGTATGGTCAGCGGGATTTTACCGGTAACCGGCGATCCATTACCGTTAATGAGTTATGGCGGTACGGCTGTGGTCAGTCTGCTGGCCGGGATGGGCATTGTTATGTCAGTACATACCCATCGTTAAACACGATCCTGCTGTTATAAAAAAAAGCCTCATCTGAGGCTTTTGGGTTATGAGCTTTTCACAAAGCTGGCTTCCTGGGAAGACGGGTATTTGGTCAGCAGGGTGCTACGATACTGCGCGGCTAGTGCATCATTCTTGTCGACATTTTTGGCAATGCTATACAGACGATACACCGCATTAGAGGCTTTAGACGAATTTGGATATTTGCTGGCAACAATTTCAAAATTCTTTTTGGCTTCGTTGTAGTTGGTTGGTTCAATTGCCAGATTAAACTCGGCCAGCCAGAAATAGGCATTGCTAATATACACGCTATTCGGATGGTTTTTAATAAAGTTTTGCATCGGGGCAATGGCTTTTTTTGCACCGCCTTGTTTATAGGCATCCAAAGCGATGGTATAGGCCGCTTTTTCCAGTTCTTCCGTCGAACTTTGTGTGCTAACCACGGTGGTCGCTGCTGGCGCTGGGGCAGCGGTATTATTTACGGGGTTACTGGCGGGTTGGCTGCTGCTGGCTGTACTGGGAGAACTATCCTGTTGATTATCCTCCTCTACAGCAGGTGCCGCTTCCGGATCAATTTTCTGGTTCAGCAGTTCAAGACGCTGGTCTAAATCGGTATAACGGTTGGTCAGTTCATGCTTGAGCTGGGCAATCTCGTTTTCCTGTTCTTCCATTTTGCCACGCAGGGTGCGAATATCATTTTCAAGCTGCTGGTTTTTTTGCATCAATTGCCAGTTCAGGTTGGTGGTGACCGGAGCGCCACTATTGGAGGCGCCAATGGCCGCCGGGGTGCTGGCACTGCCGCTGTTCTGGCTTAAGCCGCGTGATTCAATGGGAATATTGGCCAGTGCTGGCGCAGAGCAGAGCAGGGTGAGTGCACAGAGCGTATGCTTTTTTAGCATCATTTTCATATCCATCTTTTATCTTTACTGGGAATGTGCGGTCAGGAAAGAGCTCATTCCAAATCATCATCATGTGCACATTAAAAACGGCCCGAACCCGAATTGCAATAAGCTTTTACAAAGTTGTCATGAATTAGGCATCTGTCAAAATTCTCGGAATTCTGTTGCAAAATAACCAATTAAATACAAACTGTTTTTTTAATAATCAAATAGATGGCTGATTTATATAAAAGCGCAATCAGGACTTGCAAGTTCAATAAAATTGTCTATACTCTGTTTCTGCAATGGTAGCCCTGCCGGTTACTTCGCAATTTCACCCTGTGAACCCCGCCAGGACCGGAAGGTAGCAACGGTAGCAGACGTGGGATGTGCCGAAGCTTTGCTGGTAGGGTTGCCACCATTTTTATAATTCTTAGAATATCGCTTTTTTCTTTTTAATTTCCTTTCGATTTAATCCCTATATTCTTTTCCTATATTTTTCGATGTTTCATCCTAGTTGTATGCTTATCTATATCTATCAATTCACTCTTTAATCTTCTGCTTTACGGTTAATGGCTTTCATAACCGCATCCATTTCAAAACCACGATACATTAAAAAGCGGATCTGTCTGGCTTTCAGTTTCGGGTCTTTCGTGACATCAGGACCAAACTTTTTAACTTTTAATTCGTAGGCTTGCTGCACCCAGTCGGTTTCTTTCAGTTCTTCTGAAATTAAAGCGGTATCAATTTTTTTGCTTTTCAGCTTCATTTTAATCTGATTGGGGCCTTTGCCTTTGCGCTTTTGGCTGGACAGCAGGGTTTCGGCCACACGCTGGTCACTCTGGTAATTCTCGCGTGACAGTTCATCGACCAAAACGACCACTTCTTCGCGGTTTTCTGCATACAGCGCCAGTTTCTCAATCAGTTCAGCTTTGGAATATTCTTTACGGGTCAGGACTGCAAAGGCATAAGAGCGCAAACGTGAACCGCTTAAACTGGGTTTGTGTTCCTGACTGTTATTATGATCGAATAAACGTTCTTCAGGATCAAATTCAGGCGGGGCAGTTGCAGATACAGATGGTGCTGGCTGATCTTCTGCATCGCCAAATTGCTGCTTTAAGGTTTCATAGTCCAACAGTTTAGTGAATTTCGCATCTGACATAAGCATCTCGCAGAAAAGGGCCATCAGCATAATAACAAAACGCCCCGTAGGGCGTATTGTGTAATGTCTAAAGTCTCAACAGTTGAGTCTTACAGATCTAATGAAAAGTCAGGTTCCTCTTCGTCTTTTTCTTCAACCACGTTGCCTGTGGTTAATAGCTGTTCACGAATCAGTTTTTCAATGGTCTGTGCCAGTTCAGGATGTTCTTCCAGATGGCGAATGGTATTGTTTTTACCTTGGCCAATCTTTTCACCTTGATATGAATACCAAGCACCAGCTTTTTGCACAATCTCTTGCTGCACAGCCAGGTCGACCAGTTCACCTAAATGGTTCACACCTTTGCCGTACAGAATCTGGAACAGCGCTTCACGGAACGGAGGTGCCATCTTGTTCTTCACCACTTTTACTTTGGTTTCAGAACCGACAATTTCATCACCTTCTTTGACCTGACCAACACGGCGAATATCTAAACGTACTGAGGCATAGAATTTCAGTGCGTTACCACCAGTGGTGGTTTCCGGGCTACCAAACATCACACCAATCTTCATACGGATCTGGTTAATGAAGATCACCATACAGTTAGAACGTTTGGCATTACCGGTAATTTTACGTAGCGCCTGGCTCATCAGACGAGCCTGCAGGCCCATATGTGAATCACCCATTTCGCCTTCAATTTCGGCACGAGGGGTCAGGGCCGCAACAGAGTCGACGACGATCAGGTCAATTGCGCCTGAACGTACCAGCATGTCGGCAATTTCCAGTGCCTGTTCACCGTTGTCCGGTTGTGAAACCAGCAGGTTGTCAATATCTACACCCAGTTTGCGCGCATATTGAGGATCAAGAGCATGTTCGGCATCAATAAAGGCACAGGTGCCGCCGGCTTTTTGACATTCCGCAATGGCTTGCAGGGTCATTGTGGTTTTACCTGAAGATTCAGGGCCATAAATTTCAATAATACGGCCTTTGGGTAAACCGCCAATACCGAGCGCAATATCCAGCGTTAATGAACCGGTAGATACTGCTTCTACAGCCTGTACGGTATTGTCACCAAGACGCATTACTGTGTTTTTACCAAACTGTTTTTCAATCTGGCTTAGGGCAGCATTTAGCGCCTTGCTTTTATTCTCATCCATCTTACAACCTCAATACGATGTCACCAAACAATATACTCAAGTGGATGTATGTACTTCAAACTCTTTCCACCCGAGTATAGTGACAGAATTTATGTTTCTCTTCTATGAAAATCAGTGGCCTTGCGACACATTCTGACGCTCAAAATTAATCATCATGATATGACCAGGACTGGTCATAGGACTGATCATTTTCTTGTTTAAATTTACTGATTTGTCGTCGGTCTTTTTTACTTGGACGATGATCAGGCCGTGCTAGATTATGCAACTTTCTTTGTGATGCAATCAATTCCCGACGAGCAATACTGACCTCAGTTTCTTCATAAAGTTGCTGGGCCACCGGTGCCGGACCACGGACTGCCGATAAAGACAGTACTTTGACCGTTTTGCGGTCAAAGCCCTGTTGTACGGTCAGCTCCATACCAACCCGGATTTCCTTGGAAACTTTGACGCGCTCACCATTATGATGCACCTTGCCGCCTTCAATGGCCGCTTTGGCAATTGAACGGGTTTTAAAAAAGCGGGCCGCCCAGAGCCACTTGTCAATACGCATGCTTTCTACAGCTTCGTGTTGAGCAGATTTAGGCATATATTTTGTTTTCCTCAGCGTGTTGCAATAGGGGAATCAGATCGGTTAGCGCATGCAGCATCGGATAATGACTATCTGCACGGGCTGCTTTGCCTGATGAAGGCTGCTGAATGGTCAGCAGCTGTTGAATACCGAATTTTGCTGCACCATTGAGTACTTTTTCGGTATCATCAATAAAGTAACAGCGGGCAGGATCAAAAGGATGCTGCTGTGCCAGGTGTTGCCAGAATTCGACAAATTCTTTGGCATGTCCAACGCTTTCACTGCTGATCATGACATCAAAATAGTTGGTCAGACCGGTTTGCTCAAGTTTAAAGGCCAGTCCGGCGCAGTCGGCATTGGTGGCCAGCCAGATTGGATAGCCATTGGCTTTTAGGTAATCGAGCAGCTCGATACAGCCCGGTCTTAAGGCCACCTTATGTTTGTGCTCAATCTGCATGGCCAGTACATCGACCCCGACTTTACTGGTCCAGAAGCGCGATGAATACCAGTTGAGGGTATGGTTGTGTTCCTGATAAAACTGGAACAGGGTATCCCGGCTTTCGGCCAGACTGCATTGATGCAGCTCGGCATAGCGCACCGGTAACAGCTCATTCCAGATGAAATCATCATAGGCAAGGTCAAGCAGCGTACCATCCATGTCAAAGATGATGGTGGGTTGATCAGAATAATTCGACATATAAGGCTATCTATGTTTAAAAAAACCACAGCACCACAAGATCCACTGATTTTGCAGCTGATGCCCATTGTGACACAGGCATGTGAAATCTTGCGAGAAGAATATCAGCGTTATTGTTCCGGTGCCGATTTTGATATTGAACACAAAAGCGATGAATCGCCCGTAACCCAGGCCGATTTTCGGGTGAATGCCTTCATTACAGAACAGCTGGCCCAGCAGTTTCCAGATGTGCCGCTACTGTCAGAAGAAGGCGCAGTTTATGATCGGGCGCGGTGGGACACGTTCTGGCTGCTTGATCCACTCGATGGCACCAAAGAGTTTTTACATCAACGTCCGGAATTTACCATTAACCTGAGTCTGGTCGAAGGCATTCATACCACCTTTGCCATTCTGGCGATTCCGGGCGAGCAAACGGTGTATATCTGCCCCAAACAGGGCCTGCCGCTACGGTTTAATATCCAGCAACAGCAATGGTACGCCTATCTATATGTAGACAGTGGTCCGCAGATTCAAGTCGGTTTAAGTCAAAGTAGCCAAAATAAACCGGTCTATGAGCAGTATCTACAGGCGCTCGCTACGATTGAACAGGACTATACGGTTTTTCGTGCTGGCAGTGCTTATAAGTTCTGCATGATGCTGGAAGATAAAGTGGATTTATATCCGCGTTTTCACCCAACCAGTGAATGGGACACCAGTGCTGGCCAATGCCTGATTGAACGGATTGGCGGTGGCCTGATTGATTTTCAGGGACGGCCATTTTTATATAACCATCGTGATACGCTGTTAAATGGCAATTTTATTGCCTATAAAAATGCCGAAATGAAAGAGATTGCCTTGCGTGCTCTAGCACTTATGGCGAATGAACATTGAGCTAATTTGCCAACATGCTATAGTGGGCTTAACACCTTTGTATTTGGCTTGATCCATGGCGTTAGAGCTGCTTCCACCGAGTATGTTAAAGGCAATTGATTTGTTGCCCGATGTGCATACTCCCGTGACCTTGTTTACCCGGCATTCCATTCGTGAAAATGTGGCTGGACAGGGACTGGCGGGCTATGATTTGCAGTTAACCGGTCCGGGACGTGAACTGGCGCAAAAATGGGGGGCTTATCTCATTGACCATAGCGGACGCGCCATTCAGCATTGTATCTCTAGTCCAATCCAGCGCTGTGTCGATACTGCCGCTTTAATGATTGAAGGCGCAGATTCGGTACATATTGCGCCAAATACCCATCATATTGAAATTGTCGAGCAGGGCTTGCTGGTCGAGCCAGGCAGTTTTGTGCTGGACATCAAGCAGGCTGGTCCGTATTTTCGCCAGCAGGGTGCGTTGGGCTTTATTAACAGCTTTGTCAATAATGCCTTGCCGGGCATGAAACATCCGATTCATGGCGTGGTGGATGTGCTGGAACTGATTTATAACACTCATCCTAACAGTCCGGGCGGCCTAAGTCTGGCGGTCAGTCATGACACCATTCTGGCTGCGATTATTGCGGTAATTTCAGGGCGTAATGAGGTGTCACAGGAAGACTGGCCACAAATGATGGAAGGGCTGTTTGTCTGGTTTGAAGGTGAAAATTTTCTGGAATCACAGTTGAAATGGATCTGGCGCGGCAAAGTACATACCTTGGATATCTCGCAGTTTCATCAAAAAGTTTAATATAAATTTGCGCTGGGGATGGTTTGTGAAGGTGAGCTATGGCTGGCTTTAATATATCTTGCTCACACTCAAAAAAAATCCACCTAAAATGACTATGTGTTACGCCTATTTCTATTGGGGTGCAAGAGTCTTGTTTGTCTAAAAACCGCCTAAATCAAAATTTTCTTTTCTGCTGCATTTTTGTCCATCATTTAAAAAAAATAAAAATAAGCTGTTTCTTTCTCTGTCCAATAAAGTACAACACATTGCTTTAGATTTTAAATTACTCTAATATAATTTCTTAAATCATTGAAAAATATGTGTTTATTTTTTTATTTTTAGTCATAAATTGACATTGGGGTAAAATAAATAGTGAAAAGTGTGATCAAGTTTCCGCTTAGTTTGTTAAGTGTAAGTATATTGTCGTTTATGCTGACGGCATGTGGCGGTGGTGGTAGTGATGGAGAAAGTCAACAGCCGAACAATGGGACAGCACCAGATGCTCCGCTGCATGGAAGTCATTATCCTGAGCCAACGCAAGATGTGGTAAGTCCATCTGTTTTGGGTTTTTATGATTTTAATACCCAGTCTGAATCACGTGAAGTGCGTAATGATTTAACAGGTTCTTTGCAGGCGATGGTGCAGTTTGCCCAAGGCCATGTGGTTGACCCGAATGGTAACGAAGAGAAAAAAATGCCACGTTTAACCGCAGAACGGGAGGCATTGTTATTAATCACACCGATGCAGGAGATGGATCAGATTAATGCACTGCAGGTTGAGGTGTATCAGAATGAACGGCTGTTACGCCGTATCAACCTGGCTGATCCGACTCAAATTCCGGCCTCGGACCAGAGCAATCGTGATGGCCGTGCAGAAGTGCGCTACAGTAAACGGGCCTGGTCAGCGCGCTTAAACTGGGATGAAGTACGTCCGGGCTTAAAATTACGGATCATTGACAGCAAAAACCGCAGTGGTGATTTACTGGCAGAGCAGATTGATTTTGCTGCACCTGGTGAACTGGTACTAAATAATATCCGGATTGGACTGCTCACTGCGCCGCCACATTCAACAGGACATGCCATGCTGCTTGAACCGGAAAATTCAGGCACAGACTATTTCCAGACCATTCCGGCAGCGCACATGACGGTGGCTAAATATGATGATATTCAGCTGGATCGGGTGATGGTGGCGAACGGCACCATCTACGACAGTCAAAGTGCAGGCGAAGGCGGTGTTTATTCGGGGGATATGCGTGAAAACACGGCGAAATCGACCTTTAGTGTGGGAATTAACTTGGCCAACTGGGGGGTGACCAGTGCTTCGATGCTCAGTCAGCAACAGCCTCAACTGACTCAAACTGTGGTAACTCACCATGCGCGGGGTAAATATAGCAATGGTGAACAGACCCATGGCTTGAGTGGCGGTAACGGCATGTTGACCCTGTATAACTCGGTGGGTAACGAATTTAGCCATGAAATTGGCCATCATTATGGTTTAGGCCATTATCCGGGCTCTTTTAAAGTAGATGATACCACCACCAATTATTTCTGGTCGGCACATCATGCCGATAGTGGCTGGGGCTATATAGGCTATCGCAACAAAATGCGCGGTAATTTGGCTTGGCAATCCTCCAATCTGGGCGATGGCAAAAACGGGGTGCCAAATTTCCTGAAACTGTATCCGTATGGTTGGGATGCCATGTCAGGCGGTGCCACCAATAGCAGTATTTCACGTTATACCCATTACACCGGTTATAGTACCTTTTTGCGTATCCAGCCGCATTTTACCAATCGTCATGTGTGGGATGAAAGCTCGCCATCCGGCTATAAACGCTGGAATCCGGACAGCCGCCAGATGGAAGTGGTCTATCCGAAAGTGCCGAATTCAAGCGAGGTCTGGTATAACAGCGCCGATGGCTATTATTTAAAACCGCGTTTATTTGGGGTGCCGGTGATTACCATTATTGGCGGCTATGATCCGGAAACCCAGCAAGGGGTGTTGTATCCGGCAGCACGCAGCAACTGGGGCAATATCTATGATTTGCCGGCTGCACAGCGTGGCGCAGAGCAGGCGGCTTGCTGGTTAGATGTTCAATATACCAATCGCAGCCAGAACGTGGCTTTGGCACCTCATCGTATGCGTGGTAATGCCAATAAGCTGCATGTGAACCTGGCCATTACAGATCAGCCGCAACAGGTTAATTTGTACTGCAAAAAAGCCAATGAAGCCGAGAAATTATTATCGACACTTACGATTCCTCAATACGGCACTGCCATTTCAGCTGCTGTAAAAATTGGACGTGAGGATGGTTATACGGCGCTTAGAAAAGTGGAATTGCCGGAATTCCAGCAGCAATTGGAAGTACAGGCCAATCAGGCGGTGATCGCTTTAAAGCCAGCTGCACAATTACTATATGATTCTTATGCAGAAAATCGTCATGAATTGAGTGCACTAGCTCAGCAGCAGTTGCAGCGTTATGAACAGCAGCAACAGAACATCTACCGTTTGAATCGCTGGATGAATGTCTACCGTGCCGATCTGGAGCATGCAAAACCTGAAGCGCAAACAGCGCTGGAAGGCTTCGTGACGCAGTTGGGACTGGCCAATGAAGATCTTCTGGCTGAAGCAACGCTACTTAAAAACAGAAATAACTGTTTGAAAGTGGAAACTCTGGCGACAGGTCAGAAAAATGTCTATATCAGTGGTGCAAGCGCCTGTACCGGAGATGACACCGAGCAATGGATTTATGATGGTTTGGGCCGGATTCATAGTAAAGCCGAGATAGATTTGTGTTTAAGCAATAACAGCAATGTGGTAACACTGGCCAGCTGTAGCACCACACAGGACAGTCAGGTGTGGACAATGCATACAGAAACCGGAACCATCCGCCAGAGTGCTCAATGTTTTGATCTGGAACATGGCTATTTAAAAGACAATCGTGCCCGTTTAATCCGCTATGGCTGTACCGGTGGGGCAAACCAGCAATGGACCCAGTTAAGCGCTAATAATAGTCTGCAACTGGCTTATTTAACCCCAGAAAACTTAAGACTGATGCTGAAATAACAATTCATATTCAACATTTTAGTCTGAATTACATAAACACCTTCTAAGTAGTTTAGGAGGTGTTTTTTATGGGGGATGTTGTGGCAATCAAAAATATAGGGGGGACAGATTTATTTTCTAGTGATGGTAGGTCGTGTGATGGTTAGATGTTTTTTTAGAAGGTTTAGTGTGGAATTGAGATGGAATTGATTGGGACGTAAACGTATTGAGGATAAGATCGGACCAAAATAAAATCTACAGATACAAAAAAAGCCCTGAATCAGGGCTCTTTCTGCTTTGCGATTAGTTAGAAGCTAATGCTTTAACTTGCGCGTTCAAGCGGCTCTTATGACGAGCAGCTTTATTTTTATGGATGATGCCTTTATCAGCCATGCGGTCGATTACAGGTACAGCTTTTTTGTAAGCTTCTGAAGCAACAGCATAGTCACCAGCAGCGATAGCAGCTACTGTACGTTTAAGATAGGTACGAACCATAGAACGCAAGCTTGCGTTATGTTTACGTGCTTTAACGTTTTGACGAGCACGTTTTTTAGCTTGAGCAGAGTTTGCCACTCGTGCACTCCTTGAAATAGATTGGTCTGGGCGGGCCGCAATTCAACTGAAAACCACATCAGCAGAATTTCACCAGCCCGTAAACAAGTGCCATATTTTGATTAAACAATGCGTCGAAGTCAAGTCTTGACAAGCTTTGACAACATTTAAGATGCAGAAAAAAATGAAAGAAAACGTTAGATTAGTGTGAGTGCCTGAATATTGGATAAAAAATGACTCAAATCATAAAAAAAGCCATTGTCATTGGATCGACCGGTTTGGTCGGCCGGGCACTGGTTTCTGCCTTAAATGATCATCCTGCCTGTCAGCAGGTTACGGCGGTGGTGCGTCGTCCGGATGCAGCCTTTGAACAGATGGCCAAAGTACAGCCATTGGTGCTGGAAGATTTACTGATGTTGAATGATCAGGATGTCAGCGAGCATAGTCATGGCTTTAGCTGTTTGGGTACCACCCTGAAAAAAGCCGGCTCAAAAGATAACTTTTATGCGACCGACTTTACTATCAATGCCCATTTTGCAGAGCTGTTGCAGCAAACCTCTGCCCATTATCTGCTGGTCAGTGCCTTGGGGGCCAATGCCAGATCGCCATTTTTTTATAATCGGGTCAAAGGTGAACTGGAACAGTACATCCAGAACTTATCTTTAAGCAAAGTTTCACTGCTGCGCCCATCGTTATTGCTAGGCGAGCGTCAGGATGCACGTTTTCTGGAAGATCTGTCACAGCAGCTGTTTCAGCGCTGTTCATCTTTTTTGCCTAAAAATTTTAAACATCGGCCAGTGACAGCCGGGCAGGTGGCTCATACTATGGTCGAGGCTGCCTTAACTCAAACTGAAAAGTTTGAAATTTATGATAATTTACACATACAACATACAAAATGAGGGAAACACACGTGTCTACAGTCGCTTTCGTTACTTGTGATTTGCTGGATGATAACCCGGATAAAAAGCTGCAAGTGGTCACCCCATCAATGGATGGCAAATTTTTCAAAAGCTATGGCGCGCGTAAGAGTTTTGGCGGTCAGGTGGTAACGGTAAAATGCTTTGAAGATAACTCACGCGTAAAAGAATTGCTGGCGACTGAAGGCCGGGGCAAAGTGCTGGTGGTGGATGGTGGTGCGTCAATGCGCTGTGCACTTATGGGCGACCTGATTGCCGAATCTGCAGTAAAAAACAACTGGAATGGTGTGATTATTTACGGTTGTGTACGTGATGTCGATGCCATTGCTGAACTGGATTTAGGCGTACATGCGCTGGCAGCAATTCCACAAAAAAGTAACCGTAAAGGCGTGGGTGAGGTCGATATTCCGCTCAGCTTTGGTGGTGTGAATATTCAGTCGGGTGATTATATTTATGCCGATAATAATGGTATTGTGGTGGCCAAAGAAGCATTGGTGGAGCTGTAATCAACCCGATTCGGCATTCATCTTCTAGAACATAACAAGAACAGGAAGGTCATGATGTTGCATCATCAAATTAAAGTGGTACAGGCATTGGCTTCTGCTTTGACCGAAGGCGGGCGCGGAAGCAATGGCACAGCATTTCCCAAGCAACCTGAGCAGCCGCTCAAGTTGTATGAGTTTGAAGGTTCACCATTTTGTCGACGTGTACGCGAAGTCATGACCTTGCTGAATCTGGATTATGAAGTCTATCCTTGTCCTAAAGGTGGTAAAAAATACCGTCCGCAGGTCAAGGAATTGGGCGGTAAACTGCAATTTCCATTTCTGGTAGATGAAAATACCGGAGATCATCTCTACGAATCGCAGCAGATTATTCATCATCTGTTTAAACACTATGGCAAAAGCGGGAAAACCCCGCGGCGCTATGCACATTATCCAAAAATTCCCTTTGTGGCCTTTGCTGGTACGCTGCTTAATGGTGCACGCGGGGTCTGGGTCAAGAAAAAGATTAAAAACCGTGCGGCGCCAGAGCAACTGCTGGAGCTGTGGGGCTTTGAAGCCAGTCCGTATACGCGCATTGTGCGCAGTACCTTAACCGAGCTGGAATTGCCTTTTATTTTTCATAATGTGGCCAAAGAGCGCTGGCAAGATCAGGGGCTGGCCAAATTACGTTTAAAGCCAGGTAAATATGTACCTTTAAAGGGCGGTAAACGTGAGAAAGTCTTGGCACTGATGGGAGAGAATATTCAGGTGCCTTATCTGGTCGATCCGAATACCGGCGCTCATATGTTTGAATCGGATGATATTGTGCATTATTTGCAGCGCCAGTATGGTTAAAACTCTCAAGTTAAAAGCATCTTCGGATGCTTTTTTGTTTTTATAAAGGTATCCGCGTTCAAACGCTGGATCTCCACGCTAAAGCCGATACACTAGACACAGCGAATTTCAGGATATCAGTATATGTTCAATAAAGTGGCGCAACTGTTTAAAAGCAAGCCCTCTCCAGAAGCAGAATTTCTGGCTGAACATCAGATTCAGTTTGATCCGCAACACGGCTATATCGTCGATGGTATTGTGCTGAATGATGCTTTATCGGAGCGGCTGGAGTATTTGTCTAATCGGCGTATGAACCGTTTTGATGACCTGAAAGAACTGTATTTTACCGCCATGCTGATCAATGAAAAAATTGATCTGGAAATTGCCACGCAAAGCTTTGTGACGCGTTTGGGCAACACAGAAGAAAACCTGTTGCAGTTTAAAAGTATCGTGAAACGCCTGAATGATTATTATCGTCAGTTCTTGCGTGAGAAAAAGTAAGCTTCAATCCATCTTTTCAGCTAGATGCAGTCTCATTTTTCAGATAAAGATTAAGAAAAATTAACGTAATGGATGGAAATGCTCGTGTTAGTATAAGCCGCATGTTGATTAGACCTAAAAGCTATATACATGTTCCAACACGAAAGCTCCCAACTCAATCTGAAACAATTAAAAACGGGCGAAAAACGCTGGGTGGGCAATTTGCAGGGCTCATCCGCGGCCTTGCTGATCAAGCAGCTGAGTACCCAGCATAAACAGTTATTGATTGTGGTGGCGCGTAACAGCCAGCATTTGGGGCAGTTGGAAAGCGAGTTCGAGTTTTATGGTATTCAACCGACTATTTTTCCCGATTGGGAAATCTTACCTTATGACCGTTTATCGCCGCATCAGGATATTGTCTCTGAGCGTCTGGCGATTTTATCGAATATGCCACAGCAGGGCGTGCTGCTGGTGTCGGCTGCAACCCTGGCGCAGCGTGTGGCGCCAACCTCTTGGGTCTTAGGTGAGCATTTTGATATTCAGGTTGGCCAGAAATTTGAACTGGAACAGCAAAAGAAACGCCTGATTCAGGCTGGTTATCATCTGGTCGATACAGTCTATGATCATGGTGAATTTGCGGTGCGCGGCAGTATTATGGATATTTTTGCTTCAGGGCAAGAAGCACCAATCCGGATTGACCTGTTTGATGATGAAATTGAAAGCCTGAAGTTTTTTGATCCGGAAACCCAGCGGACTACCCAAACCATTCAGCAATTTTCAGTACTACCCGCCAAAGAGTTTCCTCTAAAAGAAGGCCGTTCGCTTTTCCGCGATCGTTATGCAGAATTATTCCCAAGTGCAAATCCAAAGAAAAGCCCGGTGTATCAGGATGTGCTCGATGGCATTGCCTCGCCAGGGATAGAGTTCTATTTTCCGTTATTCTTCAGCGCTCAGGCAATGGCTGCCGAAAGTACCTTAATGGCGTACTTACCTGAGAATGGCATTGTCATTACAGATAAAGGGCTGGAAGAAAGTTTAAACAGCTTCTGGCAGGAAGTAAACCGCCGTTATGAAGATCGCCGGCATAATATTGACCAGCCTATTTTACCGCCCGAGCAACTGTTTTTATCACCTCAGCAGGTGCTGGGACAGTTAAACCAGTTTGGCCGCATCATCGCCTCGGCAGATCATTTTGCCGAAAAAGCCGGTGTGGTAAATCTGACCACTGAAGCACCACCTAAACTGCCGGTCGATCCGAAACGGGAAAAACCGTTCAGTCTGGTCAAAGAATATATTAACGCGGCCAATCATCCGGTGTTGCTAGTTGCAGAAAGTGCTGGTCGCCGTGAAACTTTGAAAGATGCGCTGCGTTCCACTCTGGGAGAAATCCCAACGGTTGAGAACTTTGCTGAATTCCAGAAATCTTTATACGCCGTTGCCATTACCAACGCTCCTTTAGATCGTGGTCTGGTAATTCAGGGCCAGCTTTCGGTCATTTCGGAAAATCAGCTCTATGAACATCGTGTGGTTCAACGTCGGCGTAAACGTCAGCAGGAAGTCTCGGAAGAGTTTTTAATACGCAGTCTGACCGAGCTGAGTATTGGCGCGCCGGTGGTACATATTGATCACGGTGTGGGGCGTTATGCCGGACTGGTGACGCTGGAAATTGATCAGCAGGATCATGAATTCTTGCAGCTCGATTATGCCGATGGCGCCAAAGTCTATGTGCCAGTGACTAATTTGCATTTAATTAGCCGCTATAGTGGTGGCGATCCGGATTTGGCACCGCTGCATAAACTTGGTACTGATGCCTGGAACAAGGCCAAGCGCAAGGCTTTAGAGCAGATTCACGATGTCGCAGCTGAATTGCTGCATATACAGGCACGCCGTCAGTCCAAGCCGGGCTATGCCTTTGAGCTGGATGAAAAACTGTATATGCAGTTTGCGTCGGGGTTTGCCTATGAAGAAACCCTGGATCAGGCCAATGCCATTGAAGCGACTTTATATGATATGCAGCAGGCCAAACCGATGGACCGTCTGGTTTGTGGGGATGTTGGCTTTGGTAAAACTGAAGTGGCCATGCGTGCCGCCTTTGTCGCCGTGCAAAATAATAAACAGGTAGCGGTCTTGGTACCGACCACCTTGCTGGCACAGCAGCATTATGAATCCTTTAAAGACCGTTTTGCCGACTGGCCGGTGCGTATTGAAGTCCTGTCGCGTTTTGGTTCATCCAAAACCCATACTAAAATCATTGAAGATTTGGCCGAAGGCAAAGTCGATATTGTGATTGGTACCCATAAAATTTTGCAGGAAAATGTCCAGTTCAAACAGCTGGGCCTGATGATTGTCGATGAAGAACACCGTTTCGGTGTGCGTGATAAAGAGCGGATTAAAGCCTTGCGCGCCGATGTCGATATGCTGACCTTAACGGCAACCCCCATTCCACGTACCTTGAATATGGCCTTTAGTGGTATGCGCGATTTATCCATCATTGCCACACCACCTGCGCGTCGTTTAGCCGTAAAAACCTTTGTGCAGGAACAGACTGGTGATTCAGTCAAAGAAGCGATTTTGCGTGAATTGCTGCGTGGCGGTCAGGTGTATTTCCTGCATAATGAAGTCGATACCATTGAACGTGCAGCAGAAAATATCCGCCAGCTGGTGCCGGAAGCGCGAGTCGCAGTCGCACATGGCCAGATGCGTGAGCGTGAACTGGAGCAGGTGATGCAGCAGTTCTATCATAAAGAATATAATGTGCTGGTCTGTTCCACCATTATTGAAACCGGGATTGATGTCCCGAATGCCAATACCATTTTAATTGAACGCGCCGACAAGCTCGGCCTGGCGCAATTACACCAGCTACGCGGCCGGGTCGGACGTTCGCACCATCAGGCTTATGCCTATTTGCTGGTGCCGTCGATTAAAGGCTTAAAAGGTGATGCTGAAAAACGTCTGGATGCGATTCAGCGTGCATCGACCTTGGGTGCCGGTTTTATGCTGGCCACCGAAGATCTGGAAATTCGTGGTGCCGGTGAACTTCTCGGGGAACAGCAAAGCGGTTCGATGCAGGCCATTGGTTATAGCCTGTATATGGAAATGCTGGAAAAAGCCACTAAAGCCATTCAAAAAGGCAAAACCCCAAATTTCGATGCGCCGTTGTCGTTAACAGCGGAAATCAACCTGCACATGCCAGCCTTGATTCCGGATGAGTATCTGGGCGATGTGCATCAGCGTTTATTATTCTATAAACGTATCAGCAATACCGATACACAGGAAAAACTCGACAACATCCGTATGGAACTGATTGACCGTTTTGGTATTCCACCACAACCGGTAAAACAGCTATTTGCCGTGCATCAGCTGCGTCTGAAAGCCGAGCAGCTCGGTATTACCAAAATTGATGTGGGTGCCAATGGTGGCAATATCGAGTTTTCACCAGATACCCCGGTGCAGGCCATTAGTATTATCCAGATGATGCAAAAACATCCGACCTATTTCCGGATGGATGGCGGACAGCGTTTAAAAGTCATGGTGCTGCTGGATGAACATCAAAAACGGATTCAGTTTATTTCCGATTTGCTGGAGCAACTGCTGCGTGAGCTGCCAGCCTGAGTTAGCGCTCAGTCCTGATGCAATTCCTGCTGTTTATTTAATCGCTGACTGCGCAAAGAAGTCTTGATTATTTAAGGAAATTTATTGAAGATAGGGGATTGCTCTGGCTGGCTGCAAATAGTGTGTTATTTGTGGTGAAACGGCCGTTATAGAATATTCACGTCCTTTGGGATGTGATAGTATTAGCCATCATTCTAATTTGCGTCATTTATAAAGATATGTTTAGTTTGCATCCACAACTTGCTCAAGATACTTTTTTTGTAGGCGACTTTCCCCTGTCAACATGTCGTTTAATGAATGATATGCAATTTCCTTGGCTCATTCTTATTCCACGTGTGCCGGGCATTACCGAACTCTATGAATTAAGCCAGGCCGATCAGGAACAGTTCCTGCGTGAATCGAGCTGGTTATCTAGCCAACTGTCACGTGTATTCCGTGCCGATAAAATGAATGTCGCTGCACTGGGTAACATGGTGCCACAATTACATTTCCATCATGTGGTGCGTTATCAAAATGATGTGGCATGGCCAAAACCGGTCTGGGGAACACCAGCAGTACCGTATAACAATGAAGTGCTGAACCATATGCGCCAAACGCTAATGTTGGCACTACGCGGTCAGGGCGATATGCCATTTGACTGGCGAATGGACTGATATTCGTGTTTGCATCATGCAGGGATGTATGGTGTGACCAGATCCGCTAAGGAGAGTAGAGTACGGTGTCACTAGGTTATTGGATGGATCGAGATCCTACACAATTTGATTACCTGCATCGGGTTATGGGCTATGCCAGTTTATCGCTGATCCTGATTGTCTATCATTACACCTATCCAGACACCCAGTACCAAATTTATATTCCGGTTTTATTGGCATTTTTGCTGTTTATTACCCCGAAACTGTCGCGCTGGCTACAATCTAAATATAACTATCAGATTAAAAGAAATATCTTGTTTATTATAGATATTATGATTGTGGCCATCTGTCTGTCGGCCGTGCATTTAAATTTGGTCCTGACCTTTGCGGCTATTTTTGCCTTGCTGTATACCGCCATTAACGTCAAAGTGTCATTTTTTCTGGTGTCGCTGGCGGCTTTATTTGCGGCGTCGGTATTCTATCTGTGCAATATTTTCGTATTTGGCTTTGGTGAATATTTTGAATACACCACCAATGAGCTGACTATTCTGGCCTTCCTGTGCATGATCGTGTATTTCGGTATGGGCAGTGTTTATCAGACCCGCCGGATTCGTGCCTCTAACCATAAGCGTGAGCATTATTATCAGCAAATGAACCGCTATATGGAGTTTGCCAACCAGTTGAGCCGTTATGCGCCGCTTCAGCTCTGGCATTCGATCATGAAAGGCGAGTCAGAAGCCAAAATTGAATATAAACGTAAAAAACTCACCATTTTCTTTTCCGATATTCAGGGCTTTACCGAGCTGTCTGAAACCCTGATTCCAGACGATTTAGCCTACCTGCTGAATGATTATTTGAGTCATATGACTGAAATTGCCAAGCAGTATGAAGCCACTGTCGATAAGTTTATGGGGGATGCCATCCTGATTTTCTTTGGTGATCCAAGCAGTCAGGGTGTAGAAAATGATGCCAAGACCTGCGTTGAAATGGCCATTGCCATGCGCCAGCAAATGAAACTGCTGCGTGAACGCTGGATTAAAATGGGCTATCCGCCGTTACATATCCGCATGGGCATTAGTACCGGTTATTGCCACGTGGGTAACTATGGTGCGGCGCATCGGATGGCCTATACCATTGTCGGCCGCGATGCCAATCTGGCAGCGCGTTTGCAAAGCGCAGCCGAAGTTGATGAAATCCTGCTGTCAGATGATACCTATCAACTGGTGAAAAATGATTATCTGTGTGCGCCGAAAGCGCCAATTTTCCTGAAAGGTATTCAGGGTCCGGTGAAAACCTGGCAGGTCATGGAAAAATATGCGGCCAGAAAATCCGATTATCAGCGCTGGTTTGACTATGAATACAAAGGTTTTCATCTGTTGCTGAATCTGGATGAAGTGCAAAACTTTGAATATCCGGAACTGATTGGTGTGCTGGAAAAAATGATTAAACGGATTCAGACCCAGCAAAAACTGACCAACTCGCAGGGTATTGTGAAATTAAAACTGGAAGATGAAGTGATTGAAGAAGTCGAGGTTAATCGACCAGATCGGGAATTTCATTAAATTATAAAGATAGATGATCTGCTTGATCGAAGATTGTTGAGTGTTCTATCAAGTCAAAAAAACCACGCCGGAGCGTGGTTTTTCTGTTTTAAGTCTTAGTGATTTTCAGAAGCATGGTTAATGGTGTATTTTGGAATTTCAACTTCCAGATCTTCATCAACCACCTGTACCTGACATGATAAACGTGAGTCAGGTTCTAGACCCCAAGCACGATCTAACAGATCAGCTTCGACATCATTCATTTCTTCCAGGCTGTCAAAACCGCGGCGTACCACCACGTGACAGGTGGTGCAGGCACATGACATATCGCAGGCATGTTCAATTTTAATGCCGTTTTTTAACAGGCTTTCGCACAGGTTGGCATTTTGTTCAACTTCAAACTCAGCACCTTCTGGGCAGAATTGCGCATGTGGAAGTACTTTAATACGTGGCATAGTCTTTACCTTAAATTAGTTTGAGTTTGACCAGTCGTCGAGCTTGGTGCCTTTAAGAGCAGCATCAATATGCTGGTTCATGCGAAGCGCAGCAAAAGCATCACTGTGTATTTTAAGCTGTTCAATAGCCTGTTCAATAGCCTGAATATCGGTTGTTTCAAGCTGGCTGTACAAATGGGTTTTCGCACTATTCAATGCGTCCAGTTGTTCTGTGCTCAATAGCTGTGCATCAACTTTTAACGCCTGTTCCAGGGCTTCCAGTTCACGCTGTGCTTCGACCTTGGTTTCCTGTAAATGACGCAGGTGTTTGTCTTCTTCTGCGTATTTGAAACCGTCAAGCAGTAAACGCTCGGTATCTTCACTCGATAAACCATAAGACGGTTTAATGTCGATGTGCGCAGAGACGCCAGAAGTCGTTTCTTTGGCAGAAACACTAAGCAGGCCATCGGCATCGACCTGAAAGGTCACTTCAATACGCGCCTGACCGGCAGTCATTGGTGGAATACCATGCAGGACAAAACGGCCTAAACTACGGCAATGCTCAACCAGATCACGTTCACCTTGCACCACATGAATCAGCATGGCGGTTTGTCCATCCTGATAAGTGGTGAATTCCTGACGACGCGCGACTGGAATTGCAGTATTACGTGAAATTAAACGCTCGACCAGACCGCCCATGGTTTCCAGACCTAAAGACAGTGGGGTAACATCTAAAAGCAATGAACCATCTTTGGTATTACCAATCAGCTGATTGGCCGTAATAGAGGCGCCAATCGCAACCACTTCATCCGGGTTAATAGTACACAGCGGTTCCTGGTTAAATACCTCACGGACAGCTTTTTGCACCGCATAGGAGCGGGTAGAGCCGCCAACCAGTACCACGTTTTGAATATCGGTCAGTTCCAGTTTGGCATCGCGCAGTACGCGTTTGCAGACGCTAATGGTCTTGTCTAACGCCACCTGAATAATGCTTTCAAAAGTCGCACGATCCAGTGTTAGTGTTTGGTCTAACAGTTGCAGTTCTACCGATTCAGCATCCGACAGCGCTTCTTTGGCCTGACGCGCTGCGACCACAAAGTGGGCATATTCAGTATCATTTAATGTGTCAATATTCAGCTGTTTTTTCGCCCATTTGACAATTAAACGATCCAGATCATCACCGCCTAATGCAGTATGACCACCGGTCGCCAGTACTTCAAATACACCTTGCGAGAAACGTAAAATCGATACGTCAAAGGTACCGCCGCCTAAGTCATAAATCACATAGTTGCGATCGGTACTTAAATTGCTGTCCTGATCCAGACCATAGGCTACTGCAGCAGCAGTCGGTTCATTGAGTAAACGCAGCACATTCAGACCGGCCAGTTGAGCTGCATCACGTGTGGCTTGACGCTGGGCTTCATCAAAATAAGCCGGAACGGTAATTACTGCGCCATTGACCGGATTTTTCAGGCTGTCTTCAGCACGGTCTTTCAGCTGTTTTAAAATTTCAGCCGAGATTTCTACTGGTGTTTTACGACCCTGCGCAGTTTCAAAAGCCGGCATTTCATTGGCTTCACCCACTAAATCGTAAGGATGCTGAAATTTGATGTCTGCCTTGGAGCGACCCATAAAACGTTTTACTGAAACAATGGTATTTTTCGGATCGCTGGTGATAAACGGTTTGGCATCGTTGCCATATTGCGTGGCATTTTCGGCATAATGAACAATTGAGGGAAGTAACACACGACCTTGTTCATCATGAAGGACTTTGGCTTGCGCCGAAAGAACAGTGGCCACCAGTGAATGTGTGGTGCCTAAATCAATTCCAATCGCAATGCGATGTTCATGCGGTGCGCTTGATTGTCCTGGTTCTGCAATTTGCAAGAGCGCCATTGTGTTACATCCTTTGCACGTTAATTTGAAAAAATAAAATTAAAAATCGTCATCTAGGTCAAAGCTGTCGTCGTCGAGGAAACGATCTTCAGCCTTGTCAATATCGGTCATGACTTTCTGGAAGAAACGCAATTTACGTACTGTATCGCGTGCTTCGCCCCAGTCTTCATCTGCATAATCAATTTTAAATTCGCGAACCAGACCATCAATCCATTGCTGGACTTCGGTTTTTAGGGAAGCCAGTTCATCGGCAGAGTGGGCATCATCCAACTGCTCACGAATTTCCAGGGCAGACTGTAAAAACTCGAAATCACTGATCGACTGATCCAGATGATAATCCTGTTTTTTTAAGCTCAGTAAATAACCTGCGCGGCTGTCAACCTGAGATAAAACTTTATACGCCTGGTTGATTTCGCTGGACTGAATCAGCGCCTGGTCTTTATCTTCGGCTTTATCGGGGTGATATTGTTGCTGTAACTTTAAAAATTCTGCTTTTAAAGTAGCCAAATCAATATCGAGTGCTACAGGCAGGTTAAACAGCTCAAAATGATTCATGGGAGAGATAATCCGCGATTGATTGCAAAAAAGGACTGCATAAATGCGATTAAAACAGTGTACAAGACACTGTTTTAATCTGCAAAAGAAGGGAGGGTCGGGAATTAAACCGTGAAGGATTCACCACAACCACATTCACCTTTTTTATTCGGGTTATTGAATTCGAAGCCTTCATTCAAGCCGTTTTTGACATAGTCCATCTCTAAACCTTCAAGATAGACTAAACTTTTCGGGTCAACGAATACTTTTACACCGTGCTGTTCAAATACCTGATCGTATGCATTGATGTCATCAACAAACTCAAGCACATAGGCCAGACCTGAACAGCCGGAAGTTTTCACGCCAACGCGAATACCTTCACCCTTACCGCGATTCTTTAAGTAATTGCTGATATGAGTTGCAGCATTTTCAGTTAAATGGATCATGAAAACTCCGTTAATCTGTCTTTAAAACGAGAAACAATTAAGCTTTTTGCTGTTTGGTACGATAGTCTTCAACAGCCGCTTTAATCGCGTCTTCTGCAAGTACAGAGCAGTGTACTTTAACTGGTGGTAAAGCCAGTTCGTTTGCAATATCAATGTTTTTGATGGCTTGAGCTTCGTCCAAGGTTTTACCTTTTAACCACTCAGTCACCAGTGAGCTTGATGCAATTGCCGAACCACAGCCATAGGTTTTAAAGCGTGCTTCTTCAATTACACCGTCATTATTCACTTGAATCTGTAAACGCATTACGTCGCCACATGCTGGTGCACCGACCATGCCTGTACCTACGTTGTCTGCATTTTTGTCTAAAACACCAACGTTGCGTGGGTTTTCGTAATGATCAATTACTTTTTCGCTATATGCCATTTTGCTTCTCCAAACCTCGGGGTCAGCGTTAATATTAATATGGGGTCAATATTCGTTTTATCAATGAGATGAAGCTGAATAAAGCTTCATCTCAGTGTCGAATTAGTGTTCCGCCCACTCAACTGTAGAAAGGTCGATACCTTCCTTATACATATCCCAAAGCGGAGAAAGTTCACGTAATTTCTCAACAGCAGCTTTGGTAATTGATAACACATGATCAATATCTTCTTCAGTGGTGTATTTGCCAAAACTGAAGCGAATTGAACTGTGCGCAAGCTCGTCAGACAGACCTAGCGCACGCAGTACATAAGATGGCTCAAGCGTTGCAGACGTACATGCAGAACCTGAAGATACTGCTGCATCTTTAAGCGCCATCATTAACGATTCACCTTCAACAAAGTTGAAGCTGACGTTTAAGTAGTTGGCTACGTTTTGAGTCGGGTGACCGTTCAGGAACACTTGTTCAAGGTCTTGCAGGCCATTCCAGAGTTTGTCACGTAACACGCGTAAACGGGTTTGTTCAGCTTCCAGGTTTTTACCTGCCAGCTCAAATGCTTCGCCCATACCTACGATTTGATGGGTCGCCAGCGTACCAGAACGCATACCGCGCTCATGACCGCCACCGTGCATTTGCGCTTTCAGACGCACACGCGGGCTACGGCGTACAAATAAGGCACCAATGCCTTTAGGGCCATAGATTTTGTGTGCAGAGAAGCTCATTAAATCAACTTTTAAGGTTGAAAGATCAATCTCGACTTTACCCGCAGCCTGTGCAGCATCAACGTGGAAGAAGATTTTGTTGGCACGGGTAATTTCACCAATTGCTGCAACGTCAGTCACGGTACCAATTTCGTTGTTCACCATCATCAGGGAAACAAGAATAGTATCTGGACGAATTGCAGCCTGAACCATTTCCGGGGTAATTAAACCGGTTTGTGGTTGTGGCTCAAGATAGGTAATTTCAAAGCCTTCAGACTCAAGCTCGCGGCAGGTATCTAAAATTGCTTTGTGTTCAATTTTAGAGGTAATGATGTGCTTGCCTTTAGATGCATAGAATTGAGCCACACCTTTTAGGGCAAGGTTGTCAGATTCAGTTGCGCCTGAAGTCCAGACAATTTCACGTGGGTCAGCTTTGATCAAGTTCGCAACTTGTTCACGTGCATATTCCACTTTTTCTTCTGCTTGCCAGCCATAGGCATGTGAACGCGATGCTGCATTACCGAAGGTGCCTTCGAAAGTTAAGCATTCCATCATACGTTCTGCAACTTGAGGGTCTACAGGAGTTGTTGCTGCATAGTCAAGATAGATCGGACGTTTCATGTCAAATACCTGTAACCGATAAAAGGGCTGAATCAAAAGATGCTGAATTTTGGCGAATTGCAACGGCTTGAACGTTGTCACGAGCTACAAGGTCAGCAAGGGTGATTTTTGCAAGATAATCGGCAATATGGTGGGAGAGTTCTTGCCATAAATCATGGGTTAAGCACATTGCACCATTCTGGCAGTTGCCTTTATGGTCACAACGGGTGGCATCAACCGTTTCATTTACAGCTTCAATGATTTCTAATACGGTGATTGTATCGGCACTGCGCGCCAGGTGATAACCACCATTGGCTCCACGAATACTGGAAACCAGGCCGTGACGCTTTAATTTCGCAAATAACTGCTCAAGGTAAGCGACAGAAATAGATTGTCGAGCTGCAATTTCTGCAAGAGTGATCGTTTGTTCAGTTGGCTGCAAAGCTAGATCAAGTAGAGCAGTCACTGCGTAGCGACCGCGAGTGGTTAAGCGCATGATTCGATACACATGGTTGGACTAGATGTGTAGATTCTATGAATCCTGACTAAAATAGTCAAGTTTTTTTATTATTCGGATATTCGATTCAATCGCAGGGAAATTAAGGATTTAAACGATCCATAAATTATACACTAATAACGCAATTAATAGCAGAGTAATTAGACTAAAAGCCAGATTAATTCGCTTTTGGTTGCGCTGCATGCGACGAATGCGGTTTTTATACTGTTTAACTTCTACCTGCAGGGTATTAATGGTCGAGCGTTGCAGGTCAATTTTCTCTAATAATGGGGCAATCCGGCGTTTAGAGGTTTCCAGTTCCTGCTCGTGTTCAGGATCGGCTAGCCATTGACGCCAGTCCGACAGCACTTTAGGAATACTGAATAAAGTCAGCAGGTCGCGGAACTCATCTTTTAAAGTCGGGTCGCCTTCAATGCGCATGGTACGAATACTGCGACGATTTCCCAAGACAAAAATCTTGATCAAATCCAGCAATGTGGTACGGACATCTAACTCAACGGCTTTTTCAGGTGCTTTTAGATCAAACAGGATGCCGTGTTCACTAAACTGCACATAAAAGTCAAAATACGGAATATAGCTGTTAATTTTGACTGCAATTTTCTGGTCTACAAATTTTTTGGCCTGAAGTGCAACGACACGATCATATTTCAAGATAAAGCTAAAGATTGTTTCCAGAACAATCATCACCATCGTCAGCAACAAATGTGATTCATTTTGTCTTTGTTGCGATTCATTCATACAATTTAGTCCCTAACCAGATCGAGTCATGCATATCCAAGCGGTGCATTACCAGGAAGTAATACATAATATTCTTGCTTTGTAGAACAGTTTAACAAAACGTTCAAGTGCTTAATTTGCTATTATAAGAGCATTTTGTTGGTTTATGATATTGAATGGTATACAAAATAAGCAGGAGAAATGCGAATGGATGAAGCAGCAGTAGAATCGCCAGAACCACAAAACGAAAATGAAAAAGCGTCTAAAAACAAAGCAAGAGTACGTTCTGGGCGTAAATCGGCGCTGGATTTTCGCAAATATACCAAACAGATCTGGCTGGCCGGCTTAGGCGCGTTTTCCCGTGCTGAAGAAGAAGGCAATAAATTATTTGACTCACTGGTCAAGGTGGGGGAAGAACTGGAATCCAAAACCACCGAAATTGCCGATCAGACCGTAGAAAAAGTTTCTGAAAAGGCCAAAGAATCGGTGGTCGATACCAAAGATAAGGTCGAACGGATGATTGACCATAGTGTTCATCATTCCTTGAACCGTATAGGGCTGGTAACCGTGAAAGATATCCAGCATTTAGAGCAGCTGGTGCTGCAACTGCACAGCAAAGTCGATGCTTTAATTGAAGAAAATAAGCAATTAAAAGAACAACTCCTGAAAAAGTGAAAATCTCGACAGCTTTGGCATTTTTTTGGCAGATTTTTGCAACTTATTTTGTATAAATGCGTCTGGAGAGTATTGCTTTTACCCTCAAAGCATTGCTATAAAGGCATTACGGTAACTTAAACGAAATCTTTGGACCTTAAATAAACGATATTAAGAGGACGTAATCTTCATGAATAAATCAGAATTAATTGATGCAATTGCAGAGAAAGGGGGATTGTCTAAGACTGACGCTGGTAAGGCTTTAGACGCTACAATTGCTTCAATCACTGAAGCGCTGAAAGCAGGCGACACAGTGACTTTAGTGGGCTTCGGTACTTTCAATGTGAAAGAACGTGCTGCTCGTACAGGCCGTAACCCACAAACTGGTGAAACACTTGAGATTAAAGCAAGCAAAGTACCTAGCTTCAAAGCGGGTAAAGGTTTAAAAGATTCTGTAGCTTGATCTTTTAAGCAGTATTAAACGCGCCTCCTGGCGCGTTTTTTATTAATAATCAGAGTTTCGGGTTTTAATACATTCATTCGCTGAGGGTTTTCGGTTAAAATCCTGCACAAGTAAAATATTGGAATACTTATGGAATCTTTTCGTAATGTTATTAAGGGCTGGTTGGGCAAGGTTTTGCTCGTTCTGTTTCTGATCCCTTTAGCACTTGTAGGTATTGAAGGATATTTTAGTGGCGGCAATTCTGCCGACTCGGCAAAATCAGTAAATGGGCAACAGGTTTCCAAACAGGAATTAGAAGCCTTATCCAACTCATTAAAACAACAATATCTCAGCTATACACAGGGTGATGAGACCTTGTTGAATCAGGCGTATATTGAAAATAAAGCACTCGATACTCTGATTGCACGTACCTTGCTGTTACAACAGACGGAACATTTGGGTATTTCCTTAAGCGATGCGCAAATTGAGCAGATGATTGCCCAGCAACCAAGCTTTCAGGAAAATGGCCAGTTTTCTGAAGCACTGTATGCCAATTACCTGCGTTCAGTGGGTATGAGCAGTCAGGCTTTAATCCAGAACCTGCGTCAGGATCATGCCTTGAAAATGCTTAGCGCGAGCTTTATGGATCATGCCTTGGTGAGCGAGCTGGATATCCAGCAGATTGCCAATTTACAAACCGAACAGCGTACCTTGCATTTATCCAGCATTAAACTGGATGAATATAAGAAAAATATTCAGGTTTCAGCGCAAGAAATCAGTGATTATTACAATAAACATTCGACCCTGTTTAAGCAGGTCGCCAATGTTGATGTCGACTTTATTGTTCTGACGCCAGCACATATTTCCGCGACTGAAGCTGCAATTACCGATGCAGAATTGCAACAGGCCTATGACAAGTTTGTTGAAGCTCAGCAAAAAAATGCAGCGCGTGAGGTTAAACATATTTTAATTACCACCGATGCACGTGATGATGCAGCTGCCAAAAAACTGGCGGATCAGGTGTATGCTGAAATCCAGCAGGGCACCAGTTTTGCCGCTGCTGCACAGAAATATTCAGAAGACCCGGAATCTAAAGACAAGGGTGGCTTATTTGAGGCTTATGACGTGGGTGCCTTTGGCAATGCCTTTGATCAGGCAGTCACCAGTCTGAAATCAGGTCAGATTTCTCAGCCGGTGAAAACCCAATATGGTTATCATCTAATTCAGGTTGAAACCGATGCAGTTCAGGTGCCTTCTTTTGAAGCGGAAAAAGCCCGTTTAACTGCAGAACTGAAAAAGACCAAACAGCAAAATGCCTTCTCGGATACGGTAAATAGCCTGAATGAGATGGTGGTGGGTAGTGATGCGCTGGATGTGGTATCTCAGGAAGTCAAAGGCACCAAGGTTGAATCGGTAAAAGGCTTTAGTCTGGCCTCTCAGCATCCAGTATTATCTGATCCAAGTGTGAAGGTGAAACTGTTTAATGATGATGTGAAAAACGGCGATCGTAACGCTTCAAGTAACATTCAAATGGCCAATGGTAATGTGGTTTGGGTGAAAGTACGTGAGTATCATGCTGCGGGTGTGCAAACCCTGGCTGAAGCAACACCACGTGTACGTGCCAAACTGATTGAAGAAAAAGCCTTTAATGCAGCCAAAGCCAAAATCCAGAAATCACTGGATGAGTTCAAGACGCAACCGGCTGCAGAAGTCTTGGCTCAGCAGCAAATCCGTTTTGAAGATGCTGGTGTATTTACCCGTGCTGAAGGTCGTTTAAAGCGTGAAATTGAGCGTGCTGCATTTAGCTTGATGCCACCGAAGCAAGGGATGTGGTCTGTGACCACGGCAGCTTTGCCAAATGAACTGGTGGTCGTGGCAGTATCGAATGTGAACCGTACCACTTCAAATGCTTTAACGCCTGAACAGTTACAGGAGCTTGCCAAGTTGTATCAACAGCTGCGCGCCCAGCAAGAACTGGATGACTATACCCAGTATCTGAAAGCTAAAGCAGATATTGAATAAGTCTGACTGCATAATAAAAAACCGGCACAAACGCCGGTTTTTTTATTGTGCTTATATTTTGGTGAAAAGTTTATTCAGTACGGATAATCAGTTCATAGCCGGTATATTTACGGATATTAATTACGCCAGTATCTAAAATTAAATATTGTCCTTTAATCCCGAAAAGTTTGCCGCGAATCACCGGGGTTTTATCCAGATTATGCGATTTAATTTTTTCAGGATACTGTTCCACCGGATAAATAAACTCACGTGGACGTTCCTGCTCCATCAATTCCAGCGTTTCATTAAACTCAAGATTCTGGTTAAATTCTTCACGAATAGTGCTGATTTTAGGTGCAAATTCTTCAATCAGCTGGTCACGGGTCGCAATTAAATCGACCGGTTCAGCTTCACCTTTGAGTAGTTTGCGCCAGTCAGTTTTATCGGCAATCTGCGAACCAAACATGATTTCCAGCTGGCCAGATAAACGACGAGAGCCGACTTTCATAATCGGTAAGGCCTGAGTTGCGCCCTGATCCAGCCAGCGTGTTGGCATTTGGCCAATACGGGTAATCCCGACCTTTAAGCCACTGGAGTTGGCCAGGTACACCACATGTGGTTGGAAGCAGACAGATCGTGCAAATTCTTCTTCGCGGCAAGTGCCTAAATGATAATGACAGGTTTCCGGTTTCATAATACACATGTCACAGGACGCTTTGGTTTTAAAGCATTTAAAGCAGTGACCTTGTGAATAGGATTTTGGGGTTTTGCTGCCGCAAGAAACACAGTAAATATTGCCGGTCCATTCAATTTCTATTTCTTGACCCAAGCGAAAAGGCAGTTCGATTTCTGAGCGATCCAGAATAAATTTATATTCAACATTTGCCCGGTGTGTCTGTTGATCAGTTACACTAAGGTCCTTTAGACCTGCATGCATTTTATGGCAAATGCCTTGTAGTTCCATAAAAAATACTCACTTTCATCATAAGGAATGCAGTCATGGCTGAGATGAATGTCATCACTTCTATGCTAGACGATTTAACCCAGGAGCAGCCAGTTTCTACTGCATTGTGTATTGGTCAACATCTTGAACAATACGATCATCATCAGACAATTCAATGGCAATATTTTAACGTAACTACGCTTTTAAATCTGCCTTTTACCCAGCGTTTTGATTTGGCTTTTGTACTACTCGATACTGAAGAAATGGCAGATTTGAGCAGCGCGCAGAAATCGCAGGTTTTGGTGAAACTGCGTGATTTGCTGGCCAAACGTATGGTGGTGGTGACTAAACGTCAAGATGAACCTTTATTACGTGCCTTGGGCTTTACCCAGCTGATGGATAAAAGTCAGCCGCAGCATGACCTAATGTTGTGGCAATTTAATATTTTGACCTATAAGCATGTACCGGACTGGTTTAACTCCAAATTTTGGGCTAACCCGGAAAATTGGGATAAATATCGCTGGTAATGCTCAGCTTTTCTGCAGTTTTTGCAAAAACATAACAATTTCGGATGTTTCAGATGAATGAAGCATCGTATGCTGAGTGAATGTCATTAAAGGAAGAAACAAAAATCATGACAAACTTAAGCAATATTGTGGAAATTTTGGCGAAACAGGCCTTAGGTTCAAATTCTAATCAGCAGCAATCCCAACAAAGTGCTGGGCTAGGCGGTATTCTCGGTTCAGTTCTAGGTCAACTGGGAAATAATCACCAGCAGAGTGGGCAAAGCCAGCAAGGCGGTTTGGGTGGGATTTTAGGCTCTGTGCTGGGCCAATTCGGTGGTTCCAGTCAGGGGCTAGGTGGTAGTTCTAAAACTTCTCTTCTGGTTGCGGTATTGCCTTTGGTGCTGGCCTGGATTCAAAAGCAGGGTGGTTTGCAAGGTGCACTGGACAAATTAAAAGGCCAAGGCCTAAGTAGCCAGGTAGATGACTGGGTTTCGACTGGGCCGGGCGAGAATGCCAGTGTGAATCCGCAGGAAGTGCAGAGCCTGTTTGATGATGAAGAAGTGGAACAGGTGGCACAGCAAACCCATGCCCCTAAACAGGATATTTATGGCGCAATTTCACAGGTGTTGCCACAGATTATTGACTCTTTAACTCCACAGGGGGAGCAGACCAGTAAAACTGAAGCCAATAATGATATTCAGAATGTGCTGAATATGGTGTCAGGTTTCTTGAAAAGATAAGCCTGTTTATATAATGAAGCCAACCTGAGGTTGGCTTTTTAAATCCATAAATCTGGATATAAAAAAACACGCCGAAGCGTGTTTTTTTGTTTTTTAATTTCGGTTAAGACTTAGAAGTCATAACGGAAACCTAGAGAAAGACCGAATGCATCTTCACCACGTGTACCACCTACGCTATTTGAGCGTCCTTGAGACCATGGAGTCAGATTTGAGTTTTCATCATTCAGTACAGTAGCCAAGTTACCATATACACGTACTGCTTTGTCTAGGCGATGTTCAAGACCCACTGCAAGAAGAGTTGCATTTGCATCATCTGCATCTACATCACGGTGGAACACTTGACCACGTAAATAAGTTTTTGGTGCAAATTTATAGTCAGCAGCTACACCAAATACTTGGGCATCTGGGTTTGCAACATCGTTATCATGCGTTAAATATTGGTATAAACCACCGAAGTTTAATTCAGGTGTGATTTTATATGCAGCTGCAACACGGAAACCATCACGTTCGCCACGGCCTGCATCTTCTTCGTAGTGCTCATACGCAGCAGCAAAATCAACCGGACCTTCTTTATAAGTTAAAGCAAGATCGTAGGCTTTGTCTTTATTTGCTTCGTTATCTACGCTGTTATCTTCGTGTAGAGATAATGCGCCGATTACATTAAAGCCACCGCCAAATTTTGGTGATTTATATTCAATCGTATTGGCATTACGTTCATCAAAACGTAAGTTACCTGCACGTGTTACGTTACGGATATCACCTAATTGGTCACCAAAGAAGTTGACTGGACCGCGAGCAACTTTAAACGGGCTGTCAAAGCGACCTACACGTGCTTGACCAAAATCACCTTTTAAACCAACGAAAGTATCACGTGTAGCAAACTCTAAATCATCGTTTGCTGAACCGCTAGCGAAGTTAATTTCTTGTTCGATTTGACCAAAAACAGTCATGCCGTTTTCTAATTTTTGTTCAGCTTTGAAGCCTAAACGAGAAGAGTTTGAAGATAGTCCAACTTCGTTGTAGTCTGCACCATCATCAAGATAGTCTAAAGATACGTGTGCACGACCATATACTTTTACATCAGCAGCCATAGCTAATGCTGGTGTAAATAAGGTTGCCCCAACTGCTAATGCGCAAAGCGTTTTTTTCATGTGTAGCTCCAATACAGACTATTGTTTTTAGTCCTAAACATTGTTCAGAAGTAGGATTGATCTACCCCCGTTCTCTATTGGTGCTAAGTATTCCTTACAAATGCGACAGTAATATTAAGGAAATATTTCAAAAATATTAAAAAGTACAAATCAGATCAAAAACTTACTTTTAATAGCATTGTTATAAAAAGATAAATTTCCAAATCAGGAAAAATTTTTAAAATGAATCACTTAATTGCAAGCGAATTGACACCTTAGTGTCATAAAAATAGGTTTGGCAGAAGTTCTGCTTAAAAAAATGGAGCAGCCGCTCCATTCATTTTTACATTTCACCGGGAAAAATATTTTAAAGCGCTGCCTTAATCTTTTCAGCCAGTTGCATGATTTTTTCCTGGTCACCCATCTGCGCAGCATGTTTGCCGAGTTGATGTACCGAGGTAGGAATGAGGTGGAAATGAACATGCGGTACAGTTTGTCCCGCAGCAGCGCCAGACAGCTGCATTAATACAATTCCATCTAGTCCTAAGGCTTTTTCCATGGCTTTGGCAACTTTCTGCACCACCTGAATGGTGTAGGCTGCGACTTGTGGATCTAAGTCGAGCAGGGTAACCGCAGGTGATTTCGGGATGACCAGTGTATGACCATCTGCCTGAGGCATGATGTCCATAAACGCAAGAACCTGTTCATCTTCATAGACTTTAATTGCAGGCAGTTCTCCCCGCAGGATTCTTGCAAAAATATTTTGATCATCGTAAGCCATGATATTTCCTTTAATCAATGCACTGAATTATTTACAGTTCAATTCTTTCTGACGCGCCTTGATTTCGTCAAGTCGTTGTTGCTCTCTTTCAGAAAATTTTGGCTTGGTGGTATAGCAGTTGTCATTGCCAAACTTGGCTTTGGCTTCAGGATCTTTAAAGCAGAAGCCTTTTGATGCATAAATTACATCATGATCATTTTTCAGCTTTTGACATTCCTGTGCTGAAGCAAAAGCAGTGGTATTTGCCCCAATGAATGTTGCAAGACTGGTCAATAATGCAACAGTGAGCTTATTCATACGAGTTTCCTCTGTAATAACATTGTGGGTAAGCATCTACTCACAATATTAGGTTTTATTCTGATTATTCAATGGCCAGATCTTACTCAATTGTAATCTTGTTCCAGTCCTCATACATTTTAACGGCGCTGGAGAAGTCGCTATCTGGTTCAGCAGTAGCATTGGCAGCCTGAATCAAACTTTGGGCCAGTCCGAGTACCGGTGCTGAAAGTTTTGCATCGCGTACCAAGTCTAAAGCAATTCCGGTGTCTTTGGCCAGTAGCGGCAGGGCAAAGGTTAGTGGAAATGCGCGATTAAGAATACGCTGGGGTAATACCATTTCCGTTACCGCGCTTTTGCCGCTTGAGGCATTAATACAATCCAGCGCTTCGTTTAAGTTTACCCCATGCGCTTTTAAGGTGGTAAATCCTTCGGCAACGGCGCATAAATTCACAGCCATCAACATGTTGTTAATGGCTTTAACAGCAAAACCAGCGCCCGGTTCACCGACATGCTTGATCAGTTGCCCAAAAGCCTGCATTGCGGGTAGGGCTTTTTCAAAAGCTTGCGCATCACCGCCCACCATCACGGTTAAGGTGCCTTTTTCTGCACCGATGGTTTGTCCACTCACAGGTGCATCTAAAAAATCGACCTGTTGTGCTTTGAGCTGCGCAGCCACTTTTTTGGCAGAATCAGGCACACCGCTGGTACAGTCTACCCAGATAGAGCCGGCTTTTAGCGTCAAACCCTCTAACAGATGTTCTACATCCTGGCTGGTCGGCAGGCAGGAAAAAATCACATCGGCCTGTACGGCCTGTTCAAGCTGAACCGCCTGTGTAGCATATTCCGCTGCGTGTTGCTCGGCTTTGGCAAAATTACGGTTCCAGACATAGACTGTATCAAAATGCTGGGGTAAATGTGCGGCCATGCGGTATCCCATAGCGCCCAAACCAATAAATGCAACGGACTGAATCATGCGGTTTCCTTGTGTATTTTTGTTGATCTTTGCTCGAGCCACCGGGTCAGCTTGGGCCAGAATTCATTGGCACTTTTCTGGCTGGACATCAGGCCTAAGTGACCACCGGGAATAAGAGTAAACGTGACATCTGTACTACTTGTCAACTGGCTTAAAGGCTGTGCAGCGGCAGCCGTCACAATCTGGTCGCTTTGCCCGGCCCCGACAAATAAAGAACAGCGAATATTTTTTAGTTCAATATGTTCATCCTTCAGGCGGATAATGCCGTTTTTCAGCGGATTTTGCAGCCAGACATTCAGTACCATGTCCTGATTAATCCCGCCCGGATAATCAATCATATTGTTCAGGAAATTCCCCAGCGTGGCATGTTCATGCAGTATTTGCGGATCATGCAGGTTGAGCAACAGCTGGCGCTGACTGTCCAGCCAGCCTTTAGGATCTAGAATTTTAAAACCTAAAGCGTTGATGATGCCGGGCGTATGAATGAAATGTGGGGGAATAGAGCCCTGATGTAAGGCCTGTTTTAATTTGTGATTACGTGAAATCAGCTGGTTGCTGCGTTTAAACAGCTGGCCGATACGACCGGAAGCATAACTGTCCACCGGGCTGCCCAGCACCATTAGGTTTTTCACAATCTGAGGTTGACGATAGGCGGTATACAGCATCACAAAGACGCCGGCCATACTCCAGCCATGTAGGGAAATCTGCTCACTATGGGAATGCTGTCGAATCTGTTCAATACAATGCGGAATTGCGGCATTAATAAAGTACATAAAATTTAAATGACGATGGGCATAGTTTAAACGTCCCCAGTCAATCAGGTAGACATCAAAACCGCTATGCTGGAAATGCTTGATTAAAGAGCGATAGGGATACAAATCATAAATCGCCATATTAATCGCCAGCGGCGCAACAAAGACCAGCGGCTCCTGATAGGCTTTATTGGGTGAAGCGTAATAACGGATTTGTGCGTGTTGGTATTCGCCAATGATCTCATACGGTGTGGTTTGGGAGATCACCAAAGTCTTGCTGTTAAAAAGCCGGGTCGATAAGTTTTTTAACTTCTTGCGTTGATCTGCAAATTTTTTCTGTACTGGGTTCATAGCCTCTATCTGCTTGTCATGACGCTGAGTTGGATGAAGTCTAAGCGATATTTCCATATTTTACCTTGACCTTAAACACCTTGGGCGCTCAAAATGTTGGCAATTCTTATAACGGTAGTCTAAGGGCGAAAATCGAGATGAGCGAACAAGACGAGATCGAATATCAGTTAGATACTTTGGCAATTCGTACTGGTCATGACCGTACCTTCGAGGGTGAGCATAGTGAACCCATCTTTTTAACATCGTCTTTTGTTTGCGAAAGTGCAGCTGATGCAGCCGCCAAATTTTCTGGGCAAATTGAAGGGAATACCTATTCCCGTTATACCAATCCGACTGTCCATACTTTTGAAAAACGCTTAGCAGTGCTCGATGGCGCAGAACGTGCCGTGGCCACCAGTTCAGGTATGGCTGCAGTACATGCAATTACCCTGGCCTATT
The DNA here is from genome assembly GCF_013418555.1 of Acinetobacter sp. YH12134. Lineage (NCBI taxonomy): Bacteria > Pseudomonadati > Pseudomonadota > Gammaproteobacteria > Moraxellales > Moraxellaceae > Acinetobacter > Acinetobacter sp. YH12134. The sequence continues at coordinate 78,236 of NZ_VPBT01000011.1, forward strand.
TAAAAGCCGGCGATCATGTGGTGTGTTCACGCGCGGTATTCGGTTCGATCATTTCATTATTTGAAAAATACGTCATGAAATTTGGCGTAGATGTAACCTTTGTTGATCTGGAAGATTTAGCGGCCTGGCAGCAGGCGATTCGCCCGAATACACGTTTACTGTTTATTGAAACCCCATCTAATCCATTGGCGCAAGTGGGTGATTTGCAAGCGATTGCTGATATTGCCCATGCAGCCAATGCCTTGTTTGCCGTTGACAATACCTTCTGTACCCCGGTTTTACAGCAGCCGATTAAATTTGGTGCGGATTTAATCATTTATTCATCAACTAAATATATTGATGGTCAGGGCCGTGCCTTGGGTGGTGCAGTGGTCGGTAATCATCAGTTATTGGAAGAAATTAATGGCGTGATTCGTACCCTGGGTAACTCGATGAGCCCTTTTAATGCCTGGGTCTTCCTTAAAGGTCTGGAAACCCTGAACCTGCGAATGAAAGCCCACTGTGCTAGTGCACAGAAGCTGGCAGAATGGCTGGATGCCCATCCAAAAGTGGAAACCGTATATTACGCCGGTTTGCCGCAGCATCCAGGGCATGAGTTAGCGAAAAAACAACAAAGCGGTTTTGGCGGTGTTGTATCGTTCGTGGTGAAAGGTGAGCGTGAAGGCGCATGGACCGTCATTGATAACACGCGTTTCTTATCCATTACCAGTAACCTTGGCGATGTAAAATCTACGATTACCCATCCTGCTACCACCTCACATGGCCGTATGTCTGCCGAAGCCAAACAGCAAGCCGGTATTTCAGAAGGTTTAATTCGTGTTTCTGTGGGTCTGGAAGATATTGATGATATTATTCGCGACCTTAGCCGTGGTTTAGACCTGATTTAATTTATAAATTCTGACATCTTTTTGCTGAATTTTCGTGTAGAGTGCTTAGCCAAAGATGTCAGTTTTGTTCGGAGATTTTTATGAACATTAATATGTTAATGCAGCAAGCGCAGCGCATGCAGAAAGAAGTAGAAAACAATATCAAGAAAGCCAAAGAAGAACTGGCACAAACTGAAGTGCATGCCGAAGCGGGCGGTGGTCTGGTCAAAGTAACCATGACCTGCCGTAACGTGGTGAAGCGTATTGAAATCAATCCTGAACTGTTACAAGACGATCCAGACATGATTGAAGACCTGATTGCTGCGGCCATGAATGATGCAGCGCGTCAGGCAGAAACCATTTCTGAAGAACGTATGAAAGCAGCGAATTCTGGTATGGGCTTACCACCAGGTTTGGCAGGCATGTTCTAAGGTAGCGCATCTGTGTTCAGCGATCGTTTTGATCAACTGGTACAAGCCTTGCGTATTTTGCCAAGTGTTGGGCCAAAATCGGCCCAGCGCATGGCCTTGCACCTGATCATGAAAAACCGTGAAGGCGCGCTGGGTCTGGCTTATGCCTTAAATGAGGCGACCACGCATATTCACGAATGTTCCATCTGCCATTCTTTAACCGAAGATGAAGTGTGCAATATCTGCGCATCTTCGGAACGTGATGAAGAATTACTCTGCGTGGTGGAATCACCAGCCGATGTCATGGCAATTGAACAAAGTGGCAGCTTCCGCGGTAAATATCATGTCTTGGGCGGGCATTTATCGCCGCTTGACGGGATTGGCCCGGAAGAAATCGGGATTCCAGCTTTAATTCACCGTTTAAGCTCGGGTCAGGTCAAAGAAGTGATTCTGGCGACCAATGCCACGGTAGAAGGTCAGGCGACGGCGCATTATCTGGTCGAAGCGACCAAGCATTTACCGGTGCAGATGACCCGGATTGCCCAGGGCGTGCCGCAAGGTGGTGAACTGGAATATATCGACAGTCACACTTTAAGTCAGGCTGTCCATAACCGTATGCGCATGAAATAAGTACTCCGGTGCTTATTTCATCAGATTTCAACTTTTTAAATTGGGTCTTAATCAAATATTGAAACTTTAACTAAGATATAAAAAATATAAACTTTTGTTTATCTTGAGCTTAAACTTTAAAAAAAATCAGCAAAATATACCGTAAGTTTTATTTTTTTATAGCTAAATTATATTTATTGGTTAAAATACCCCTTGAGAAACTTTAACGACTCTCTCTGCTATGTTCCAATTTATTCAACAGCAACAAGACTTTGAAAATGTTTTAACATTAATGAGTCAAAACTCTACCTATGGACTGGATACCGAATTCATCAAGGTTGATACCTTATGGCCCAAATTGGGGGTGTTCCAGATTAATGTCGCAGGAAAAGTTTATTTGCTGGATGGAACAACGCTGAATCTTTCGGCGTTCTGGGAAAAAATCTTTCAGGCGCAGCAGAATATTTTCCATGCCTGCGGCGAAGATATCGACCTGATCTATCATTATGCCCAGCAAAAATCACTGAAAAATGTATTTGATACCCAGGTTGGCATGTCTTTTTTGGGCTATGGTTTGCAGGTCAGCTATCAGAATGCTTTAAAGCAGGTGCTGGAAGTCGATATTGACAAAGATCAGACCCGTTCGGACTGGCTGGCGCGTCCATTATCACCGGAACAGTTGCAATATGCGGCCAATGATGTGCTGTATTTAATGCAACTGGCGGAAAAAGTACAGCAGGACTTGCAACAAAAATCGTTGCTGAATCTGGTGGTAGAAGACTGCCGTCATTTAACCCAGGAAATTGGGGAAGATACACCGCTAGAGCGTCTGTATCAGGATATCGGCAATTACCGCCATTCACGCCGTCAGCTTATGCAGTTACAGCAACTGGTGGTCTGGCGTGAACAGATGGTTAAGGCTTTAAACCAGCCACGCAGCTTTATTCTGAAAAATACCACCTTACTGGATCTGGTTGAAAAAAATCCGAAAAATAATTTTCAGCTGTCACACGTGAAGGAGATCCGTCCGAATATTTTACGTGAACATGGCAAAACTATTTTAGACCTGTTGAAATTCCTGCCCGATCCAGAGCATTGGCCGCTGCGCATGGCGCGTCCAATTCGCCATTCTTCCAAAGAGGTGGGACAGCACATTGAGCAGGTGATTCAGCGCGGCGTCAATGAAACCGGTATCCCCAAAGAAGTACTGATGCGGAAAAAATGGCTGAATGCCCTGTATCAGCATGTGGTATTTAAAAATGATGAGCAGGATTTGCCGGGCTATTTATTGGGCTGGCGTTATGATCTGCTGACCAAGCCGCTGATTGAAGTGCTGCATCAAGATCAGCAGTATTTATCCAATCATATGAAAGTGATGGATTAAAAAAACAGCAAACTGCTGCCAGAATTATGATTTGTACACAATCACGACTGATGCGTTAATAATCACTAATGTATCCGTCTTTTTTTTGATGTATGCTTTGGCCTGAGTTAAACGAGTATTGTGCTGAATATGTTCTGTTCAATTTATAAATCGAGCAAAAAAGATGAAATGTATCTTTATGTCGCTCGTATTGAAAGCCAAGATGATCAAGCAGAAGCGGCAGATCCGCTTGAAGTGGTACCGGAAGTACTGCGTACTGCATTTGGTCGTGCAACGTTTGTTATGGATTTAGAATTGCATGAAAACCGTAAACTCGCGCGGGCCAATATTCTGCATGTCATGGATTCGATTCAAACCAAAGGCTTCTTTATTCAAATGCCGCCAGAAGGTTTAATTAATCCGAATGCGGTTGAGCCAGAAGGCTTACGCGGTGCCTAAGTTAAATTCAGGAGTTGAGTGATGGAAAATTTAATGACTTTTTTAGAATCAATTCCTGAAAATACCATTGCCGTTACGGTCTATCTATTGGGTAGCCTGATTATTTTATGGTGCTGGTATGAAATTGCCAAACGTCTGCCTCATCCACTTGGCGGCGTAAGCTGGATTGTGGTCTTTGCCATCTTGCTGACGCCTACCCTTTCCGAAGGGCATAATGCAGGTATTGCACCGGCCACCTTTGGTTTGCTGTTTGGTGTATTAACCAAGGAAATGCCGCTGGTCTGGTCCAATTTATCTGCCATTCTGGTGGTGATTGGTTTAGGACTGGTGGTTGGTTATTTCTGGTCTAAATATAGCCAGCGTAAGGCAGGTCTTGCTGCCAAGAACAACAGCACAGCGCTTTAATTACAAAAATAAGTTTAAATTGAAATAAGGTTATCTCATGTCTGTAGATACACAACACTTCACTGGTACTGATCAATACATCGCCACTGACAGCTTAAAGCTGGCGGTGCAGGCGGCACGTCGTTTACAAAAGCCCCTGTTAATTAAAGGTGAACCGGGTACCGGTAAAACCTTACTGGCCGAGCAGGTCGCGCAAAGCCTGGGACTGAAACTGATTACCTGGCATATCAAATCGACCACCAAAGCCCAGCAAGGCCTGTATGAATATGATGCCGTGTCGCGTTTACGTGATAGCCAGCTGGGGGATGACCGGGTTTATGATATTAAAAACTACATCAAGCCGGGCAAACTGTGGGAAGCGTTTAGCAGTGAAGAGCGCTGTGTACTGCTGATTGACGAGATTGACAAGGCCGATATCGAGTTTCCAAACGACTTGCTGCATGAGCTGGATAAAATGTCCTTTTTCGTTTATGAAACTGGCGAAACCATTAGCGCAACGCAGCGTCCGATTGTGATCATCACTTCCAATAATGAAAAAGAACTGCCCGATGCCTTCTTGCGTCGCTGTTTCTTCCATTATATTGATTTCCCTGATGAAGCCACCATGCGCGACATCATCAATGTGCATTTCCCGAATATCTCCACGACTTTGGTGTCAGAAGCCTTACAGGTATTCTTTAAACTACGCCAGATTCCGGGCCTGAAAAAACCACCTTCAACCTCTGAATTGATTGACTGGCTGAGCCTGTTAATGGCGGATGACATGCCGGACGATATTCTGCGTAATGCTGACAAAACCAAAGCCATTCCACCATTGTATGGCGCGCTGATTAAAAACGAGCAGGATGTTCAGTTACTGGAACGCTTAGCCTTTATGGCCCGTCGTTAAGGGAGTAATCGCCACATGTTTGTGCGATTGTTTTATACCTTAAGAAAATACGGCGTCCCGGTCACCACCCGCGAACTGATTGACCTGAACCGTGCAGTGGCAGAAGGTCTGGTCTTTGCCAATCAGGATGAGTTTTATCATCTGGCCAAAACCATTATGGTCAAGGATGAGCGCTTTTTTGACAAGTTCGACCGGGCCATGAAAGATTACTTTGATGGTATCTCGACCTTTGATCTGGATGAATTGCTGAATCAGGTCCATAAGCTGCCGAAAGACTGGTTTGATCTGGAGCTGCTGGAAAAGCATTTAACCCCGGAGCAGCGCGAAGAACTGAAAAAAGCCGGTTCATTGGAAGAGCTGATGAAAATGCTGGAAGAGCGTTTACGCGAACAGCATAAAAAGCATCAGGGCGGTAACCGCATGATTGGGACCGGTGGAACCTCGCCGTTTGGTGCCTATGGTGATCATCCTGAAGGGGTGCGTATAGGCGGGCCGGGCCGTAAACGTTCAGCGGTTAAAGTCTGGGAACAGCGTCAATACCGTAATCTGGATGATGACCAGCTGCTCGGTTCACGGCAAATGCAAATGGCGCTGCGCCGTCTGCGCAAGTTTGCCCGTCAGGGCGCGGCTGAAGAGTTAGATGTCGATGGCACCATTCGTGAAACCGCCAAACAGGGTATTCTGGATGTGCAACTGGTACCCGAACGGCGTAACCGGGTTAAAGTGTTAATGCTGTTTGATGTCGGCGGCTCCATGGATGCGCACATCGCCCAGTGTGAAAAGCTGTTTAGTGCGGCCAAAACCGAATTTAAAACGTTGGAATATTTTTATTTTCATAACTGCCTGTACGATTATGTCTGGAAAGACAATGTACGCCGTTCACACACCCGTATGAATACCTGGGATTTATTCAACACCTACGGACGCGACTATCGTGTGATTGTGGTCGGGGATGCCAGTATGGCACCTTATGAGCTGAATGCCGTTGGGGGTTCAGTGGAATATATGAATGATGAGGCCGGGCAAGTGTGGTTGCGCCGTTTACGCCAGCATTTTGATAAAACCGCCTGGCTGAACCCGGAACAAGAGCAATATTGGCACTACACCCAGACCATCGGTTTAATTCAGCAAATTTTTGAAAATCATATGTATCCCATGACGTTAAAGGGGATTGAAGATTTAACCCGTTATTTGGCGCGTTAAGCTTCATAAAATAGAAGGAATACTGCATGAACTCTCAGATGAATGGCGTTGCCTTACCCAATGAAGATGGCTTTTTTGGTGAATATGGCGGGCAGTTTATTCCACCGCATCTGAAAGCGGCGATGGATGATATTAAAGTGGCCTACGAAGAAATTCGTCAGACTTCGGAATTTCAGCAGGAACTGGCTGAGCTATTCGCACATTATGTGGGTCGTCCAAGTCCGCTATTTCATGCCAAGCGTTTATCTGAGCAGTTGGGCGGGGCACAAATCTATTTAAAACGTGAAGATTTAAATCACACCGGCGCCCATAAAATTAACCATTGTTTAGGTGAAGCTTTGCTGGCCAAATATATGGGCAAAACCAAAGTCATTGCTGAAACTGGCGCTGGTCAGCATGGCGTGGCATTGGCAACCGCCTGTGCCCTGGTCGGTATTCCATGCGAAATTCACATGGGTCAGGTCGATATTGAGAAAGAACATCCCAATGTCGTAAAAATGAAAATTCTGGGCGCCAAGCTGATTTCCGTGACCCGCGGCACTGCAACCTTAAAAGATGCGGTAGACAGCGCCTTCGAAGAATACTTAAAAGATCCGAAAAACTATATTTATGCGATTGGTTCGGTGGTGGGACCGCATCCATTCCCGATGATGGTACGTGATTTCCAGGCCATTATTGGTGATGAAATTAAAGTTCAGGCGCAGGAACGTTTTGGTGCACAGCCGGATTATATTGTGGCTTGTGTCGGTGGTGGTTCTAATGCTGTGGGCGCTTTTACCGCGTTTCTGAATGATCCGGAAGTAAAACTGGTTGGTGTTGAGCCAGCCGGTCATGGCCTGAATACCGATATGCACTCTGCAACCCTCACCTTAGGTAAACCGGGTCAGTTACACGGTATGGCCTGTTATGTGCTGGAAGATGAGCAGGGTGAGCCACTCCCGGTACACTCGATTGCATCTGGGCTGGATTATCCGGGTGTAGGGCCACAGCACAGCTTCCTGAAAGATGCTGGTCGTGTCGAATATACCACTGCTACTGATCAGGAGTGTCTGGACGCCTTTATTCAGCTATCACGGGTTGAAGGGATTGTGCCGGCACTGGAAAGCTCGCATGCGGTCGCATGGGCAATGCGTGAAGCACCAAAAATGTCCAAAGACACCAATATTGTGGTGAACCTGTCCGGTCGCGGTGACAAAGATGCGGACTATGTGGCACACAAGCTGGGCTTGAATTAATCCTGTTTAGTCTCTTTTAAACGAGCAGTTTTAAAAAAGATCGTTTTTTAAAAGGCTAGCCATAAAAAAACTCTCTTGAAGGAGAGTTTTTTTGTTTTTTATATTGTCTGTTTAGCTGGCAATATATTGTTGTAGCTGGTCGATCAGTTTACGTTGATCATCCATTACTGCTTTTACCAAGTCGCCAATCGACACCAGTCCGACCAGTTTGTCATTTTCTACTACCGGTAAATGACGTAAATGACGATCGGTCATCAGGCTCAAACAGTCTTCTACACTGGTGCTTTGGGTCACGGTCAGTACCTTTGCGGTCATAATCTCATTGACGGTGGTGTCATAAGAAGAGCGTTCCATCAACGCAATTTTACGGGTGTAGTCACGCTCGGATAAAATCCCGACCACTTGGCCTTCATGGGTCACTACAAGCGCCCCGATGCCTTTATCGGCCATAATTGAAATTGCTTCGAGTACAGTTGCTTCTGGACTAACGGTGTATATTTCCTGGCTATGCTTATCTTTTAATACGTGTGTTACATTGGTCATTCTGTCTGGTCCTTGCCATTTTTGTTCTTGGTATGGGTTCTAACTTAACCTCAATTTTGAAAAATGCCAATAGTTTTATCATTAGAGGCCATAATCAGCAGTCATATTGTTTTCATTGAGGTTTAATGGTGCATGAATCTCTACGTTAAGCGGTCTTTAACTGGGCGTCATTAAAGAAAAAGTGTTTCATTTGCTGTGTGGTCAGCTTGAATTGCTGGCTGGAACAATGACACAGCGCCGGTGTAACTTTTAAACGGGTTAAGGTCGGTAACAGGGAATTCTGAAAATCCTGCGGGCTAATCTGGCGCGGAGTGTAGTTTGGCCAGTGTTTCTTGGCATATTTATAGGCTTGGACACCGTTTAACCAAAAGGGAAAAATAAAATCATCCTGATCGGAGGTCATGGCCCAACCCTGATGATATAGCCCCCAAAGTACCCCGCAATACATCATTGATTTTAGAATACTGATTTTCATGTGAATATCTTGGGCAGCGGGTTTTAAAGACTTAATCTGGTTCATGTCATATAAACACTAATGTGGTGCCTGTATTGTAGGAAATTCAGATGAATAAAGCGTTTAAGCTTTGCGTTAAATCGTAAACAAATATAAAAAACAAATTTCAGGCATTAAAAAACGCCACCTAGGTGACGTCTGTTTATGCTTGCATGGTGGCCATATTCTGCCAGTACTGTGCTTTGAGTGAATCGCGTTCTACGCGGAAGCCTTGATAGTACAGTTCAGCTAAGAACATAGCGGCTTTGCCATGACCCGCGCGGGCAACCTGTTCAAGTTCAGCCACAGCCTCTTGGAAGTTCATCTGTGATTGAATGGTGTTAACCGCATTTGCATATGCAATTTCAAGATCATGGTGAGAGATACTCTGAATCATATAAAACTCCTTTATTTTAATTATGATCGCAATAAAGACTGTATAGCCAGTCTAAATAATAGTTTATCGAGGTTGTGTTAAACTAATATTACACATTCGTGGAAATGTCAACTAAGAGATGGGGCAGATCCGTGATATTTCAAGTTTACATGATTAAACATTGAACACTCTATAATTTTATTATGATATGCATATAAGAAAGGTAACATAAAAAGGAGAGCCACATGACAAATACAATAGACGGTTTTAACTTTGATCTGCCTTTACGTGCGGAGCAGATTATCGAGCTGGCCCATCATCACCGTAAAAAACTCGATGAGGCGGTGTTCCATCAGGAAATTCATTTAGGTGAGTATTGTCTGGCGCAGCGTAAACGTGTGCATGACTTTACCAGTACACTCGATCCACAGCAGCGTGAAGAATTCTACCGTATTTATAATGGTGAGCTAATCAGCATTGCCGATGATGATGAACTGCATCCGGCTGATGCCGAAAAAGGGGTCAGTATCTTTGCCATCTTCATTGTGCTGGCCATTGTCGCGGGTATTATCCTGTATACCGTATTCCGCGCGCTGATGACTTAAGCAGCAGTGGCTCAATTTTACTCGCCAGTTCGGGTAAAATTGGGTCATCTATCTTGTGCAAATACCGCTAGCATCCTACACTACGGCTATTCGAGGTAGGCTATGCATGACGCAATACAAAAAATTTCTCAATTATTCATTCAATTAAAATCACGACTCACGTTAGAGCAAATTTATAATGGGGTAGTGGTCAGCATTATTGTCATTATTCTCCTGTTATCTTCCATTGCACTTTATCGCCCGGTCGGGTCCGTACAATTTCAGAATATTGAGTATCTGTCACAGCAGTCGATGTATCCTGAAACTCAGGAGATGGCTGTGCGCTTAATGCAGCAGCCACAGGTGCGTTATGGGCAATATCTTAAATTGATGCAGGCCCATCAGATGGAACTGGGTCAGGCAAAACAACTTCCTCCCCTGGATGTGGAGGCGTATTAATCGCCGGAATATCTTCAACCTGAGGAAGCGATTGACCGCCAGTGGTCTGTAAATTGTACTGCAACAGTTGTTCTAAAGCCGCCTTATCTAAACTTTCACTCACTACAATCACGGTCAGATGTTCCGGATGCAGATGCCGGCGTACCGCAGCTTGCACATCTTCGGCGCTAATTTTACTGAGCTGCACTGAATATTCACTCAGGCTCTGTGCTGATTGTCCATAAAATCCCAAACTGCCGAGCTGGGCATTAATACTGGCATTGCTGCTGTAATGGTTGGGATAGGCTCTTAACAAGCCGTTTTTGGTTTCTTCCAGCTGTTTCGGATCAATCGGTTCACGGACAAAATCGACCAGTGCCTTATGCGCGACACGAATACTGTCCATCAGCTGATCTTGCCGGGTTGAGTAGCTGATGCGAAATACACCCGGTGCCTGACTAAAGCTCATGCTGCTAGATGCGCCATAGGTATAGCCACGTTTTACCCGCAGTTCTTTCATCAAAACAGAATGAAAGCCACTACCGCCGAGCATACGATTGGCCACTTCTAGAGCCAGCCGGTCTGGATCATGACGTGTGGTACCAATATGACCGAGCACAATATGCGCCTGACTGGACTGATAGGGCATGTGTACAATCTGAAAGCCATTTGCTGTGATGGGTGTGGGGAGTGGTGCAGCCGCCTGACCTTGCGCTAAGTTGCCGGCAATACGTTCTGCCAGATTTAAAGCTGCTTTGGCCTGCATTTTTCCGGTAATGGCAATATTCATATTCTGCGCCACCAGAAACTGCTCACGGAACTGTTGCAGATGTTTGGGCTGAATCCGCTGAATACTGCCATTGGTGCCGTTAATTGGCTGGGCATAAGGATGTTGCCCATATAAGCTGCGATACAGCTGAATCTCCATCATCCGGCTGGGATTTTCTTTCAGCTGTTTTTGCCCCAGCTGGTTATTGCTGACCACCATGCCAATACTCTGTTTTTCAAAGGTGGCATGTTTGAGCAGTTCCATCATCATGGCTAAAGCCGGTTCCAATTTTTCCGGGTCAGACAGCACCCGTAATTTGACAATAAACATATCTCGATAGGCTCGCGCACTAAACTGCGCACCGACCTGTTCAAACACGGCAGCCACTTGTTGTGCGTTATATTTGGGCGTGCCTTCATCTAAGAGCTGGGCGGCCATATTGGCCACGCCGTATAAGCCGCTTTCAATTTCCCGATCACGCGCGGCACCGGCATTAAAGGTCAGCTGTATATCCAGAATTGGCAAGTCCTGTGTTTCCACAAACAGGGTTCTGACCTGATAGCGGTTATTCAGGTCATGCACATAAGGCGCGCGATAATCCAATTTCTGCTGATTAATATTTCTGAGACTTTGCAGCAGCGGCAGAGATTGCAAGGTATTTGGATTTTCATCCACTTCGGTGGTGGTATTAACATTGGCCTGCGCAGAACTGATCGCAAATAAGCTGGCCACCAGAACGCAGGAACGGAAATAGGGCATGTCGGTATCCTTTAGGGTGACTTGCTGTGTGGACGCAAATACAGCGTGGTCAAATTGTCACGCACAAAATAGACATTGGCGACGCGTTGAATGTCTTGCGGGCGTACGGTTTCAAAATGCTGGGGCAGCTCATCCATCAGGCGATAACTCAATCCGTTGACTTCCAGATTACCCATCATCTTGGCCTGTCCCGCTAGATCATCCTGACTATAAAGCAAATTCGACACAAACTTGGCTGTCACGCGTTTTACTTCCGGTTCATGCACCAGCTCGGTTTTCAGGCGTTCAATTTCAGCCTGAATCGCCTGTTCGGCTTGGGCCAGATCCACGCCATCCACCGGTAAAGCTGAAATGGTAAACAGGCTGTCGCCACGATTATACGGATCATAGCTGACGCTTAAGGCACTTAAGAGTTTTTGCTCGCGAATCAGACGCTGTTGCAGGCGCGAAGAAATACCGCTGTCTAATAAATGCTGAATGATGGTCAGTGCATAGGCATCTTGCGGATTGGTCGCAGTCGTTAGCGAACGGACATTCCAGGCCATATACAAATTCGGCACCTGAACCGGAAAATTCAGTTCCATGTGCCGATAGCCCAGACGTTCAAATTCGCGGACATCATTGCGGGCTGGCAGGCTGCGCGCTGGAATATCGGCAAAGTATTTTTGTACCTGGAGCAAAGCCGCTTCAGCATTAACATCGCCGACAATAATTAAAATGGCATTATTCGGGCTATACCACTGCTTGTACCACTGACGTAAATCCTCCAGCTGGATATTTTGCAGATCTTTCATATGCCCAATAATTGGCTGGCGATAATGACTGGTCGGGTAGGCAATCCATTTAAACCGTTCAAAAGCCAAAGCACGCGGATTGTCATCGGTACGCTGGCGCCGTTCTTCCATCACCACTTTGATTTCGGTGGCAAAATCCTGCTGGCGCAGCAATAAATTACGCATCCGGTCGGCTTCAAGCTCCAGCGCCATCGGAAAATAGGTTTTTGGATACAGCTGATAATAATTGGTGTAATTGGTAAAGGTCGAGGCATTGACCCGGCCGCCGTAAATCCGGCTGAGTCGGGTAAATTCATCATTTGGCACTTTATGCGTACCCTTGAACATCATGTGTTCCAGCGCATGGGAAATACCGAGTAAATTTCCCGACTCATCACTGCTACCAACTTTGTACCAGATTTGAGTCATCACCATCGGCGAACGATGATCTTCACGAATAATGACTTTTAAACCGTTTTTTAACGTGGTTTCAACGGTACTGCGTGCCAGCTCGCTTTGAGTATTGGCCGCCAAAGCATTCGATGAGAAACCGATCAGAAGTAGGGTAAGGGCGAAACGTTGTTGTTTTAAATGATGAACCACAGCAGGCAAAATTTTATTGTTCAGTATCACAAAGATGATCCGCAATGCATCTGTATTTGCTTTCATTCTTCAGAAACGGGGCAGTGAAAGCAAGGGAATCCTGTAACTTTTTGCAGCCTGCGACACATGATTGGCAATGACAAGTCAAAGCGGGCAGTTTATGTTAGAATCCAACTTTTTAACGCACTGCTTTTCAAGGATTCGGCATGCAACAGCAATCTAATGGGCAAAATAAATTTTTGATTGATGCTGATATCGGGGATGACGATGTCACTTTACCAAGTTTACCTGCGGTAAATGTACCTATCGTTGAAACACCTAAAGTAGAACAAGCACCTGTTTCTGCGCCTGTAGCCACAGAAGCAGCTGAAGAGAAATCAAAAGGCGGTTTCTTTAGCCGTATGAAAGAAGGGTTAACAAAAACCCGTAAAAACTTTGCCGATGGGATGGTCAACATCTTAATTGGTGGCAAAGAAATTGATGATGAACTTTTAGAAGAAGTTGAAGAGCAATTGCTGGTGGCCGATATTGGTGTCGATGCCACCAAAACCATTATTGCCAACCTGACTGAACGTACTGCGCGTGGTGATCTGATTTATTCACACTCGTTGTATAAAGCCTTGCAGGAAGAGCTGGTGGCTTTACTGGCGCCGCGTGTTAAACCGTTGCATATTGATTCGAATAAAAATCCGTATGTCATTCTGGTGGTGGGCGTGAATGGTGTGGGTAAAACCACCACCATTGGTAAGCTGGCCAAACGTTTACAAGGTGAAGGCAAGAAAGTCATGCTGGCCGCTGGTGATACCTTCCGTGCAGCAGCGACTGAACAGTTACAAATCTGGGGCGAGCGTAATGATGTTGCTGTGGTCGCACAAGGTCATGGTGCAGACAGTGCTTCGGTTATTTTTGATGCCTTTGAAAGTGCGCGTGCCAAAGGTATGGATGTCTTGATTGCTGATACTGCAGGACGTTTGCATAACAAAGGTCATTTAATGCAGGAACTGACTAAAGTTAAACGCGTGATGCAAAAAATTGATGCCACTGCACCGCACGAAGTGATGCTGGTGGTAGATGCCGGTACTGGTCAGAATGCGATTAACCAGGTTGAAATGTTTGATGAAGCGGTTGGCTTGACGGGTCTAACCATCACCAAACTGGATGGTACCGCCAAAGGTGGTGTGCTGTTTAATATTGCCAGCCGTACCCATGTGCCTATCCACTTTATTGGGGTGGGTGAAAAAATTGATGACCTGCGTCCATTTTCAGCCAAGTCCTTTGTGGCAGCGCTGTTTGAAACAGACAAATAAGCAGCTCAAAAACTCCGCGATTTGCGGAGTTTTTTTATATATCCTTTAAACTGGAAGAAAACCTAATAATTGATCTAAACCTAGAGCAGGAATGATGCTCCATCCGCTTTGACGTGCTTTAAAATTTAACTTGTTTTCATAAAATCTACGATAAGCGCGGTTATTGTTCCATAAATGCAACACATTGTTATAAAACTGGGGCTATTTTCCAGCCCAGGCAGCCATTAAGATAAATCCATCTGTTATAAACACAAGACCATACCAAGGAAAAAGATATGTCATTTAAAGATCATTTACTTAAACGCCGTACCATTTACTCAATTGGTAAAAATGTGGCGCTAGACGAAGCGAAAATTGAAGAAATTATTAAAGAAGCCGTTCGTTTAAGCCCATCTTCGTTTAACTCGCAAACTTCACGTGTGGTGATTCTGTTTGGTGAGTCACATGCCAAATTCTGGGAAATTGTACGTGAAACCTTGCGTAAAATGGTGCCGGCTGAAAACTTTGCATCAACTGACAGCAAAATCAGCAGCTTTGCCGCAGGTTTTGGTACTGCGTTATTCTATGAAGACCAAGATGTCGTGAAAGCACTGCAAGAACAATTTGCACTATATGCAGATAACTTCCCGGTATGGTCAGAGCATTCAACAGGGATTGCCCAGTTTGCAACCTGGATTGCGCTGGCAGAAAACAACATTGGTGCATCGCTACAGCATTACAACCCGATTATTGATGAAGAAGTTGCGGCGACCTTTGATGTACCAGCCAACTGGAAATTAAGAGCGCAACTGGTGTTCGGTTCAATTGAAGCACCAGCGGGTGATAAAGAGTTTATGAATGATGCAGATCGTTTTAAAACTTTTCACTAAGTTGCATAGCTAAACCAAAGAAAGGGCGCATTCAGCGCTCTTTTTTATGGCAAAACGACACTAAAAAGAGAGAAATTGGGCTTTCCCCATTTTTGTCATAAAACTGTCATTTCAGCGCTGCATAGTGCAACTAAAATTGAACAATCGACTAGAGTGAACAGCATGGCTTTACGTTTATCCTTCGCAGCACTGGCTTTAAGTTTAAGTAGTACAGCTTTTTCCGCAGTGTCCATTACGGCACCGGAAGAAATTAAGGTTGAAGGTTTAAATGGTCAGGAAGTGAAAAGCCGTCTGTTTAGCAGTAATCATAACTATAGCGTGCAGCCTGGCGAGAATGTGCTGAGCGTACGTTATGTACAGTTTTTTGAAGAGCATCCGGGCATTGGTTCACACGATATTGTACGTTCGGGCATCGTGCATATTAAAACTCCGGTTTTACAAGATAAAGCCACATACCGTTTAGGGCTGGTGAATCCACCAAAAACGCATGATGATGCCAAGGAGTTTGCCAAGCAGCCGGTATTCGGTTTATTTGATGCGAAAAATCAGCTGCTGGTGCAGCAGGCTGGAGCCAAAGATTTAAACCGTGGCATTTTACAAAACTTATTTAGTACTTCTTCAACAGAATCTGCGCAGGCCGCACCTGTATCGGTGACACAACCAGCAGCGGTGTATAGTCCGCAAGCAGTCGTGACAACCAAACCCGTTGCAACTGTTAGCAATGTTGCCGGTGCAGATCAGCAACTGATTCAGCTGTGGCAACAAGCGTCTAAAACAGAACGACAAAAATTTATGTCGTGGCTGGTAGAACAGGCCAATTAAAAACCGCAATAAAATGAAAAGATTATAAAACCAGCTTCGGCTGGTTTTTTATTTATAGATTTAAAGTCTAAGTGGACTACTTTATTTTTATAATTACTTAGCTAAACTTAGTAATACAGATGAAATATGCAGCAATCTGGTTTAAAAAATAACCAGACGGGTACTTTTTTCTTAAAAATTTATAAAATGTGCTTGCAAAGCTTTTAAATTTCTCTAGAATGCACCCCATACCGACGAGATACACGGTGATGAACGAGGCGGATCGCTGAGTTGTCGAGTGTTTTGAGTCCAGCTTCTGGCACTGACGAGGTGTTAGAAAGATCATTAAGAGATTATGAAGAACAACTTGTGTGGATTTTTACTGGTTGATTAATCGAATATATTTTCATTAATTGATTGGTTTAAATTACTCGAAGTTTATTTGAGCGAATTTAAGTCAGAAATTGATGAGCCAGATTTGGTCACTTCGAATAAAGTGACAAAATGATTTTAACTGAAGAGTTTGATCATGGCTCAGATTGAACGCTGGCGGCAGGCTTAACACATGCAAGTCGAGCGGAGCGAGGGT
>NZ_VPBT01000012.1:0-90987 GCF_013418555.1 Acinetobacter sp. YH12134
GCCATTTTAGTTTTCAACAAAAACAACACCCGGATGAACGTCAAGGCAATACCTTAACCTTACAACGTCGCAACATCCATACGGTACCGGAATACCACCCACTACAGCACCGACCGGCGGCTCATCCGCAGCGTGCTCGGGTGGTGGGACCTGCTGGAGAAAGCATCCATGTCGATGAATGGGGACGGATTAAAGTCCGCTTCCTGTTTACCCGCAGTGATGACCATCAGCATGATGGTGGGGCCGGTAGCAATGACAATGACACCGATTCCGCCTGGGTGGATGTACTGACGCCTTGGGCCGGAGAAGGCTACGGGGCACGTTTCCTGCCACGGATTAATGAAATTGTGGTGATCGACTTCTTTGACGGTAACATCGACCGGCCTTTCGTGGTTGGTCGTTTACATGAAGCAGAACGCTCGCCAACCCAATTCGACCAACAAGGCCAACTACCCGACACCAAAAAACTCAGCGGGATCCGCTCACAGGAAATTGAAGGCAGTGGCTTTAACCAGCTGCGTTTTGATGATACTCCGAAGCAGATTTCTGCCCAGCTGCAAAGCAGCCATGGTGCGACCCAACTGAACCTGGGGAACTTGAGCCATCCCAAAGCCAGCGCCGAAAGTGACGGTCGGGGAGAAGGTTTTGAACTGAGAACCGATCAGTGGGGTGCAGTTCGTGCCGGAGAAGGGCTACTGATTTCCACTCATCCACAGGCACAGGCCGAAGGTAACCATCTTGATGCCAGCGAAGCCAAGAGTCAGATTGAAAGCAGCTTAAACAACAGTACTGCCCTAAGTGAAGTGGCCAAAAACCAGCAGACCGATCCTTTAGAGGTTCTCGATAACTTAAAGAACTTCCTGGAACAGATCGAACAGCAGGATGAAAATAAAGCCGCTGCTTTTAAACAGGCACTGATGATTCTTAGCGCACCAAACTCTATTGCGCTGAGTAGCCAGCAAGATGTACACCTTTCTGCGGATGGTCAGATCAGCCACAGTGCCGGAGAGAGTATTAACCTCAGTACGCAGCAGTCTTTGATTGCCCATGCCAGCCAGAAACTGAGCCTGTTTGCAGCACAAAAGGGTGCACGCTTATATGCCGGTAAAGGCAAGGTCGAGATTCAGGCACAGGGTGATGGGGCAGATCTTATTGCAAGAAAGGGGGTGCAGATTATTTCAACGGAAGATGCGGTTTATATTACCAGTCCAACCGAAATTAATCTGACCGCTGGCGGTTCACAAATCAAGATTAATGGCTCGGGGATTTTTCCGACCACGGGTGGCAAGTTTGAGGTGAAGGCGGGGCAGCATGCCTTTAATACCGGTGCCAATGTAGATGCCAGCGTACAGCAATTACCTCAAGCCAAACCATTAAAAGGAACCCTGGAGCTGCTGCGTAGTTATGGAGGTCAAGACTTCTTTGAGCAAAATAGCTATAAAGTGATTGATGCTTTAGGGCAGGAGTTTAGCGGTAAATTGGATGCGAATGGATTTGCTCAGGTGGCAGGTATTGCTCCAGGAGCAGCAAAAATTATCTTTGACAAAGATACCCGGAGTGCCTGGGATCAGGCCAGCCACTTTGAGCGCGATTATACCTGGACAGACAAATTAAGCAGTCAGGTTAAAAGTTTGGCTCAAAATAGCTTGCAGTCTGTGAAACAGAATATGCTGTCACAGCTAAAGACAAACCTGTTATCTCCAGATACGCTGAATGCTGATGGCTTGAAGAATATGGCTAAAACTGCACTGAACCAGACTGGAAGCCAAATGCTGAGTCAAGTCCAAGGGCAAGCAAGCTCAGCTGCACTAGGAGCTGTGGCCAATCAGCTCAATATTAATTTATCGCCTGAGCAATTAAAACATACAGCGCAATTGCCACAGAATGTAATGTCCTTGATGCCAACCGGCTCTAATGGAAATACATCTTCGAGTTTGCCTCAGGATAATGATTGGGTAAGCCAAAAATATTACCAATCTGGAGGGCTGACCTATACCGAAACCACGCGGTATGGAGAATCAAAAAATCTAGTGGCTCCAGTGTTAACCCAGCAGCCAGACTTTTCTCGGGTGGAGCAACCTGCAGTTCCAGTGGCTGCAAAGTCTTCTTCAACCTCGGAAGATTTTATTTCCCAAAAGCACTATCAGGCGGGTGGGCTGAAAATTACCGAAACCTTAAGAAAGAAAACTTAAGTTGTGCCGGTATTTAAAATAAAGAACGTATGGATTAAACATGTCTACATCAACCGATCAGAATAAAAAACAAGAACAGCAAGCTGCTGTCGAATTGGCTGTATTTAATTTAAATAGTGTAACTCATCTGGAAGATCATAAACTGATTGCCCATCAGATCCAGAATTATTTGCAGGTTTGTGGTCAAACCAGCCTGATGCAAATTGAAGGCCAGGCTACAATTAAAACCGTAGCCAATATTTATGCCCTAACTGGTAGCGTATTGGATTTACTGCTTTATGTTATGGCGCCACAAACGGGCGCGGCAGCTGTACAGCGTCATGCATTACTGGCAGCCAATTTAATTGGTTTATTTGCAGAGCCCAAAAATGAAGCACATGCACGGATGGCGCTACGTCCAATGTTTGGACTTATGGCAGAGTGTTTATATCCTGCCAATACTAAAGTAAAAACAGCCGATTTACGTCGGATGGAGCTGCATCTGAATGCACGTATTGCAGGTGATCTGGAGCTTTTTTTACAGGAAACTCAGACCAAACTCACTGGCCTGCTCAAAGCAGCGGCTGATTTGGGCGGAAGTATTTTAAACAGTTTGGTCTCCTCTGGAGCTGCGGCGACCACAGCTACGGCATCTGCTGGCGCCTCAGCAGAAAAACGTGATCCTAAATTACAATTTAACAATTGGGCCAGTCCATTAATTGAATTAATCCAGGCACCCGCAGAAGCGGATGTACGACCAAAGTTAAATCCGGAACAGAGTTCATTACAGACCCTTATTCCCGAAGCCATCACTCAATTAAATACCGTTCTGCAAGAACAGGCCAATGCCGGTTTGCAATATAGTTTGGCCTGGCTGATTCAGGAAACGCTCAGCGCAATTCAGTCCGCTGAATATCAGGGCAGAGCCAGTGTACCCATCAATCAGACCGGTGAATATGAACGACATACTGAAGGTGATATTTTAGAGTTTGTTTCCTTACAAGCTGATGCGTTAAAGGAACCGCCTTGTTTGAATATGTCGCAAACCGCAGTAGCATCTGAATCTGCAACAGGTAACAGTATTAGCTATGCCATCGGCGCTGAGCGGATTAGCCATAGTGACTTTAGCTTGCCCAAAATAGGTTTTGTCTTTAGCCGGCTCTATAACTCTCAATTATCTGAGCTTGATGGTAGCAGCATGGGGGCGCGCTGGCAGATGCCTTTTTCCAATATCATTCAACAGAATGAAAAAGGTTATCTGTTTATTGATGGAAAAGGCCGCAAACTACAATTACCTGCCTCTATTATTCAGCAGGCCTATGAAGTGCCGTATGAAGGTACTACGGTGACACCTCTCGAAGATGGCCGGCTTCGTTTAAATTTTGGTGGCGCGTGGAGCTTTGATTTTGAAAGCTTTAATAGCGGGTTCAGTTATCAGCTGGTTTTAGAACATCAATTAGAGACACAGGAGCAGGTACAGCTTCAATATGTGTTCGTGCAAGGGCAGGCATTTCTACAAACTGTTGCATTTAAGTTAAAGCAGGCACAGCAGGCGCTCAAATTCGCTTATAACGATCAGGGTAAAATTCTGGCCATCTTTGTAGATGATGAAGTCGAGCCGTTGGCACATTATATTTATGATCAGCAAGGTAATCTGATTCAGGCTTTTGATGAAAATGCTCATCATCGTGATTATGAATATAACAGTGCCCATCAGCTGACCCGCTATACCGATCGGACGGGGCGTGGGCAGAATATCCGCTATGACTCAAGCTTGCCGAATGCCAAAGCTATTCAGGAGTGGGCCGATGATGGCAGTTTTAAAACTACATTAAAGTGGCATCCTCGTTTACGTCAGGTCGCGGTATACGATGCTTATGACGTGCCGACCTATTATTATTTTGACCTGGATGGGTTTACTTATCGAATTCGTCTGGCAGATGGCCGAGAGAAATGGTACTCCCGCGATCAGTACAAACGTATTACCCGTCAAATTGATTTTGAAGGGCGAGAGACCCAACAAGAATACAATGATCAGGATCAACTCATCAAAATCGTACAGCCAAATGGCGGAGTAATCCGTTTTGCCTATGATGAGCAAGACAATTTGGTCGAAACCAAAGACCCCGAAGGCAATATTTGGAAACGAGAATATGATGCCAAGGGTAATATCAGCAAAGAAATAAATCCTTTGGGGCATATCACCCAATATAAATACAACAATGACAATCAATTGATCGAAGTGATTGATGCCAAAGGCAGCAGCAAAAAAATTCAATACAATGAATTAGGACAAATGACCTCCTATACTGATTGCTCAGGCAAAAGCAGTACTTGGGAATACGATGAAGAGGGTTCGCTAACAGCTGAACAAACTGCAAATAATAAAGTCGTTCAGTACCTTTACAGCACTCAAGGTCGAGACAAAGGACAACTCCAAAGTATTGTTTACCCTGATGGATTAAAAGAACATTTTGAACATGATGAAGAAGGGCGTTTACTCAAACATATTGATACTAAAGGTTTAGTGACTGAGTACCAATACAATGCCACAGGATTACTCGAACAACGCATCGATGCTAATCGACATCGCATTGGCTATCAATGGGATAAACAGGGACGCATCAAAAAACTAATCAACCAAAACCAAGCAGAATATTTATTTGATTACAATCAATATGGTTATTTGGTACGTGAACAAGCTTTTGATGGAGAAGAAAAACACTACAGCTATCATGATGAGAGTGGCAGGTTATCTGAAATCCGACAGCCTAATATCCTGACCCAATTTGATTATTACGCTGATGGACAAATCGCATCGAAAAGCTTTACCCATTTACATACAGGAAAGAAGCAAACAGAACAATTTGATTACAATCTGAACAGCCAACTGAGCCGAGCCAGTAATGAGGTTAGCCAAATTGATTTTTATCGCAATACACTTGGGCAATTGGTAAGAGAGCATCAGCACTACAAAATCGCTGGGCTTCGTCCACTTACTGCGGTGTTACGTTATGAATATGACGAACTTGGTAATCTGATTAAAACAATTCGTCCAGATGGACAGGAACAAGCCAATTTGAGTTATGGCTCAGGACATTTGTATGCCATTGCCCTGAATAAACAGGACGTGGTTTCATTCCAACGAGATGACTTACATCGAGAAACAACACGCCTATTGGCAAATGGGCTTATTCAAACTAAACAATATAATGATGTGGGATTACTGAGTTCACAGTTCATTCAACCTGAGCAAGAAACTCAAGACTATTTACAGTACCAAGCGCATCGACATTATCATTACGACCAAAACTACCTACTAAACCAAGTTGAAGATAGCCGTTTGGGTAAGCTTAATTATCAATACGATCCAATCGGACGCTTAATCACAACGCAAAGCGCACATAAAACAGAGAGTTTTAGCTTTGATCCTGCGGGTAATTTGATCGACCCTGTATCCGCATCTAGTACGGCACAAATTAAAAACAATCTGGTCAGAAGCTATCAAGGAAAACATTACCACTACGACGCACAAGGCAATGTCATAGAGGCTAAACAAGCAGGTAAAACCCTCAAACTGACATGGGACAACCAAAATCGATTGATTCGCAGTGATCACAATGGTCAAGTCACGGACTACGGTTATGACGTATTTGGTCGTAGACTTTACAAGAAAACGGTAGATGCGTTGACTTTGTTTGGTTGGGATGGTGATCTGATGATTTGGGAATCCCGCAAATCAGAACAAGACAGTTATACCAAGCACTATCTGTATGAACCGAATAGCTTCGTTCCACTGTTGCAAGCTGGATATAAAGGTTTTATTCAACTGATTGAAACACCTGATTATGCTGAATATCAAAGTAAACCTTATTCGGTTTATAAAGATCCTGTATGGCGCAATGATACCCGTAAAAATCGAGTGGAGTTAGAGCAGATCACTTTTTACCATTGTGATCAAGTCGGTACGCCGCAGACTATGACCAATGCAAGAGGTGAGTGTGTTTGGGAAATTACCCAAGATACTTGGGGTAGCACACTCGACATCAAAACAGTAAATCCAGACAATCCGTTTGAGCAGAGTAATCTCAGATTCCAAGGTCAATATTACGATCAAGAAACAGGATTACACTATAACCGTTATCGCTATTATGAACCCCATAGTGCAAGATATGTGAGTAAAGACCCAATTGGGTTAAATGGAGGAATGAATACTTCTGCTTATGTAAGTGATCCAACTCAGTGGGTTGATCCGTATGGACTATCTCCTGATATTTCAATTCCTGGTATGAAAGGAGATCCAAGATTGAAAGATAGATCAACATTAGTTCAGGCAACTGATAGAGCATTGAATGGAACGAGTGCTAATATTAGTGGTGCACTAGGATTGGGTATAACTCATAGCACTACTTATGCAGGAGGTGGGCGGGCTGTGCATTCTACTGGACGAACGTTAGGTTTAGGTGTTTCGGCTAGTACTACGCGAGATATACTTAATATAGGTAATAAACCCGATGGTAGATATATAGAAGCTTGCGGAGGTGTCGGTGCTAATTGGTTTGGACAAATTTGTGGTGGGTACTCTTGGTCTGGAAAATCATTTTATGCGGTCATAAAAGGTGGAAGTGGAGCAGGAGCTGGTTTAGGGATTACGGATGGATGGCAAAATACATCAGATTATATACCTGAACAACCAGTCTACAGTATTCCACCGGAAAAGATGCCAGTAATTCCGGCTCAACCATTTAATTTTCCAAGGTTCTAATTATATGGAAATACTATTTTATTTAAGATGGATTGCGGTTTTTTTATTCGTATCTAATTTTATTCTAATGATATATTTCTTATATAGGTATTATATTAGTAATGAAATGGCAACTGATATCTGGAATTTTTTTTCAAAGAATAATAGTTTTAACAAAGTAATGAGCGATATTGTTTTTAAGAAAAAAAATAATTATCAAAAAATTACTAAGCTAATAAGATTAACATATTGGCTGGTAGGTTTGTTTCTTTGTTTAAGTATATGGAGTGTCGGTTATTATGAAGCTAATTTTATGTAGTTTTTTATTTTTTTTATCTTTGATTAAATCTACTTTTGCTTGTGAAAAAATTGAATATTCTAATCAAATTAAAAACTCTAATTTTGATCTCAATATTTTAAATTTACAAGGAAATCTAAAAAAGATTGATAAGGTAATAAATGGCTTACCTGATGGATTTTATAAAGAGTATATTTTAGGTGTGAGTTTTTTAGATGGGAAAACAAAGTTGGTTGATTTAAAAGAAGCTGAAAAACATTTGACAAATTCTGCTAAGTATTGTTTCTCACCAGCACATTATTCTCTAGGATATTTATACTATTTAGAAAATAAATTAGAAGATTCTAAGAAATGGCTTCTTTCAGCAAAGAAACTCGGTGATAGTTTAGCAGCATATCAGTTAGGTTTGATTTATATAAAAGAACATAACCCTGAGAAGATGTTAGAGAGTTTAGATTTTGCTGAAAAAACAGATTTTACTCCTGCTATAACAGAGTTGGGAGTACAGTATTATGATGGTAAAATTATAAATAAAGACTTAACAAAAGCATTTAAATATTTTGAAAAAGCGGCCTTAAGAAATGATCCTTTAGCTCAAAATAATGTAGGCTGGATGTATGAAAATGGGGAAGGGGGAGTTAAGGTAAATAAAGAAAAAGCATTGTATTGGTATAGAAAAGCTTATGATAACGGATTTTCTGGAGCATATGAGAATTATAGTAGGCTTTTAGGTGAAAAATAAGTATTTAAGAGATGTTTTTTTGTTTTAAAAAACTAAATTATTGAAGATAATTTTTAAGAGGATATGTAAGTTTTCCTTTTATATTTATAGAAGGCAATAATTATATGTTGGTATTTTTTTTGATTTTAAGGTTTATGTTTTTAATTGGCGAATTCAAACATGAGGTGCGACAGTTTCAAAAGCCTTATGATAATCAACAAGCTGAGCAAACTTCTCTAATGGTGTAAGCCAATCTAACGCTTTTCTAGGACGAGTATTCAGTGACATGGCAACTTGATTTAAATAATGCTGATCTGCCTGATTTAAATCAATCCCTTTAGGTAAATATTGCCTAATTAAACCATTCATATTTTCGCATGTGCCTTTTTGCCATGGTGAATGTGGGTCACAGAAATATACATCTATGCCTAAATCTTCTTCGAGTATTTTATGTTCTGACATCTCACGTCCATGGTCAATTGCACTATAACCGTTACCGATATTACGAGCCATATAGTGCAAGATATGTGAGTAAAGACCCGATTGGGTTAGAGGGGGGAATGAATACTTCTGCTTATGTAAGTGATCCAACCCAATGGGTTGATCCGATGGGGTTAACTGAATGGACTGGTTCAAGTTATCAAGTTAGTGTTCTTGCCGGAACAGGAATTAAATATGATTTAAGATCCCAATGCCTAAATAATGAAAGAGGTGTCGCATCAATAGTTGTTGGTAGTGGCTCATATGGGCGGGGGCACTTTAGGAGCGGCAGGAAGTAGATCAGTAACTTTTCATGACCCATATGATGGTGTTTATAAAGACGCATTGAATGGTGGGTGGGGAGATGTAAGTGCTAGTGTTGTATTATTTAGAGGTATAGGTTTTGGTAAAACTGGTTTAGGTGAAGCATCTAGTGATGGCTTAATGTCGACATATGATAGAGGAGTCGCTGCTAGTGCTGGAGTTTCAAGTGGACATGTTATACCTAGTTTATCTAGCTATAAGGTTGAAGCTTGTTTTACAAATGACCCACGTGGGCCCATTTGTAATGGTCGAAATGGTAGATGTGAAAAAAGTGTACCTAAACCAAAGCCTCGATCATATATCGATCCCAAAACCATTCCTGAGTATGATCCTCGCTCTCATGCACATATTCCGCCAAATAATGTCAACATTAATGACATTTTTAACAAAATGAGTTTTTAAGAGGTTATGTACAAAATGCTGAAAAAGAAATTATTGGTGAGTCTAGCTGTAAGTATATGTATTACTGCTTGTAATGCTTCAAATACATCATCTGATTTAAATATGACATTTGAACAAGCTGAGCAGTTAAGATCACAAGCAGAAGCTGCACCATCAAACTCTGATGAAAAGAAAGAATATTATAAAAGACTCGAACCTATTTATGAAAACTTGGCAAAAGAGGGTAATAGTGATGCTCAACTAATATTGGCAGATATTTATTTTAAAGCGCTGAGTGGAACTTATGATACTAAAAAATCATTTGAGTGGACAAAAAAATCGGCAGATAATGGAAATGTCTCCGCTATGTATAATACTGGTTTTAAGTACTACACTGGAACTGGAGTTCAAAAAAGTATAGAAAATGCAAAAAAATATTATCTTAAAGCTGCTAAGTTGAATGATGTTGATGCAATGGGCTCTATAGGCTCTATTTATATTGAAGAAGGAAATATTGAAGAAGGGTTAAATTATTTAAAAAGTGCAGCCGAAAAAAATGATGCTCTTTCATTATTTGAGTTAGGGTTGATATATTGCGAAGGTGTGGTTGTTAAACAAGACTATAAAATTTGTAATAATTACTGGGAAAAATCTGCATCATTAAATAATGCTGAGGCTGCTTTAAATTTGGGTATTAATTTGATAAATAGTAATGGTATCACTAAAGATGTGGATCGAGCTATTAAGTATTTTGAATTAGCTAGTAAAATGAGTAAAGGACAAGCATCTTATAACTTAGGGGTCATATATTCATCTCCAGATTATAATAAGTTAAATGAAAGTTTATCTCAATTTTACTTTAATAAAGCATATGAGCAAGGCATCTCAAGTGCTAAAGAAAAGATAAAACAGTAAGTATTCAAATAATTTTCTGTAATTTATAAGAGATAGCATAATAATGCTCAAAAATAAAGTTCTGTTTATTTCCGCTATAAGCATTGTTATATGTAGCTTAATTGCTTGTACAAATTTGAATAAACAGGACAAGTTCCCTACGCTCGAGGAAGAGTGTAAATTAGCAGGAAGTAGTAGTAAGCAGTGTGAAATTCTTAATTTAAAAGATTTATCCTTAGATGAAAAAGAGAATCTAATGGGATGGGTCTATCTAAATGGGTTAGATAATATCAAACCTAATTATGATAAAGCTTACTATTGGTTTGAAAAGGCTGCAAAAGCTAATAACCATGAAGCTATAAATTCATTAGGTATGATTTATTTTGCTGGGTTAGGAAAAGATAAGGATTTTCAAAAGGCTGAAGAATGTTTTTTAGAAGCAAATAGGTATGGTAACAAAGATGCTAAATTGAACTTGGCAGAACTATATAGAGTTAAAGATTTTGGTCGATCACCAGATTTTGAAAAAGCAGAGCGTTGGTATTTATTAGGGGCCCAAGATAATCCTTCACGAGCATATGAGGGTTTATCAAAAATGTACTTAGATCAGGAAAACTATGAAAAAGCATTTATTTTTTCTGAAAAAGCTGCTGAACTAGATAATCCTGAAGCCCAATATAATTTAGGAGTTTTCTTTGAGCAAGGTGTATATGTAAAAAAAGATAAAAAGCAAGCTGAATATTGGTATGAAAAAGCAGCTAAGCAAGGACATTTGAACGCAATTAATAATTTAAATATTCTTAGATAAAAATAAATGGAAAGGCTTCATTATGTAATCATTTTTATCATAATGAAGCTTTATTTTCTGGGGTTATATGAAAAGATACTGTTTGATAGGTTTTTTAAATAAAATTATTTTCTTGTTTTTGTAATTAAAGAGAAAAGTATTAGCAGGTTTTTTTATTTCTTACCAATTATAGTCATTTATTAAAAAGTAAAATAACTGAAAATAAGGAGAAATAAATGAAAGAAATACTTTTACTAGCAATTTTATTGGGGTTAACTGGGTGTAGTGATAATGACCAAAAAAGCAGTGTGCAAGAAAATATAACTCAGCATGCTGAGTAGCAGTACCAGCATTAGCTAATTATAGTTTACCTGCCTCACCATAAGCATTTTCGATGGGTGGGTAGTCTATACTAATACAAGTCCTGTCGGCGCATCTACATTATTGGATGAAGCAAAAGACCGCTGCATTAGTTATGCCTAATCCAACTCAAGTGGCAAATGTACTGAAATGAAGCGATTACAAGAACTGGGGAAAAGATATCAAGAAGAAAATCCTGTGTATTTAAATGTACCTCCGAGTTCTCAATGGTTTCCGTCAAATTTTTAATTTTTGGAGTTAGTAAATGAAATATTCTTATTCTATCTTTTTCAGCCTATTGATGGTAAGTGGTTGTAGTAATGGTACATCAACGAATACACTTCCTGATTCAGAAAAGATTACATCAACGGAGCAAGATTCATATCAAAAAATACAGAAATATTCTGAAGCTGGCGATAAGGAAAATTATTTAAAACTTTTGGAAACGTCTGCTGAAAGTGGGGATGTAATTGCCCAAAATGAATTGGCTGGATTATATGCATTTGGTGAGGGCGTACCAAAAAGTGGAGAGAAATTTATTTATTGGTCAGAGTTAGCTGCATCTAAGGGGTCTTCACTTGCTCAACTTAATTTAGGTACAGCCTATTTTTTTGGAACTAATGGAGTAACTCAAGATTTGGTAAAAGCAGAAAAGTGGCTAACACTTGCTGCAAGTAATAATGAAGAAATTGCTAAAAGTTATTTACAGAAAATAAAAAATAATGAAATACCAGATGCATCAATACCAGATGATATAAAACTTCTTATGGAGAGTGATAAGTAGTTTGGTCTATTTACGGCTTTGTTGCACAAAGATTTGAAATGCAAAGCGCCCCTAATTGAGCCAAATTTAAGGCGTAACTTGGGTAAGTGGTCGACCTAATTCCGTAAATCTGTTGAGGACTGCTACACGTGCATGAATCTCATTCACCTGACTAGGAAAGCTTCTTGCCATTAATTTATCGCCTAATAATTTGATGCAATGCATCTTGGTTTCCACCAAACTGCGGCGATGATAGCCTGACCATTTTTTCCATAGTGTCCTGCCTAAACGTTTAACTGTTCGAAGTAATTCATTTCGCGCTAGCGAGCTACTCTTTGTATCTTTCCATGGTTTCGCATTTTTTCTAGGTGGAATCACCGCATGTGCTTGCCGATCTGCAATGACCTGACGGCATTGCTTGGTGTCATAAGCTCCATCGGTATGAACAGAGTCAATCTGCTCATCTTGTGGAATCTGATTAAGTAAATCACCAAGCACCTGTGAATCACTGACATTATTGGTTGTGAGCTGAATAGCGCGTATTTGTAGGGTTTTGGCATCTATACCAATATGTAGTTTACGCCATTGGCGACGATATTCAGCTCCATGTTTCTTGCGTTTCCATTCGCCCTCACCTAGAAACTTCATGCCTGTAGAGTCTACGAGTAGATGCAGCCCATCGCTACTTTTTTGGTAGCTGATTGCAATATCAATATGCTTTTGTCTTCTACAAAGCGTACTGTAATCTGGTGCGGTCCAATTTAATCCGCAAAGTTTAATCAGACTTTGCACAAAGCCAGTGACTATACGTAAAGATAGACGGAATAAGGATTTAATCATTAAGCAGCATTGGATAGCTGCGTCGGAGTAGGTTTGATTTCGCCCTTGTTTGCCTTTTGATGGAGCATACCATTGCGTAGCAGGATCAAACCAAATGGCAATATTTCCGCGACTCATGAGTGCTCGGTTATATGCGGGCCAATTGGTTGTGCGGTAGATTTTGTGTGTAGGCTTCTTCATTTGAAAATTATATCGCTGAAAAAGCCTTTACAGATAGGTTTGTGCAACAAAGCCCTTTAGAATTCAAAAAATGCTTGGATTTCTTTTAATCGAAATAATAAAACTAGCATGATTTTTGATGGAGCATTTGGAATCTCACTAATAGCTTCAACTTATCTTTTACGTAAAGGTACAACGTTCATGTCAGCTCGTTTACTGGGGGTTAGGAGCGACTGGATGGGGAGTTGCTTTAATTATAGTAGGTTTTGGAGTGGATTATTATGCTGATTATAATCGAAGACAACAGCTTAGAAAGTGGTTAAAAGAAAGCGCTTGGGGGACATCAAGTGCAGGATTATCTTTAGATGATCTAGAAAAAAATTATATCTTAGCTGTCGAAGAAGTAAGTAGTTCGGATTACAAGTGGTAAAGTTATATTTGGAGGTTTCTTATGAGTGGTAACTATGGTTATGAAAATCAGAATTTGATCAAAGGTTTGAAAATTAACCATGAAAAACCACAAGTATTGACCTATATTAATGAACGAGGATTAATTAACTTTAATTTAGATCCTAAAAAAAAATTAAATAATAAGTTGATTCCATATTTTAATATTCAGCAAGTTAACGATGATTATCTAATTTGTAATGATGCTTGGGATGAGATCAGGGGGTTGCCAACCATGTTCTCTTTATGGTTTAGCTTTTTAATGATGATAGGGCTTATAATTCTATTAATAGGCTTTCCTGGCTTTTTATCTGAATCAGGTTTTTCATTGATATCCTTAATTGGAATTATTTTTTTATTGGGAGGTATATTTTCCTTTTTTAAAATATTTAATATTTCATTTGGTCGTGAGTTATTTGGTTATACGCATTACCCTTTGATTTTTAACCGTAAAAATCAAGAATTACACTATTTTGAACCTTACCAAAAAAAATGGATTTCAGCTCCATGGAGTGATTATCATTTTTCTATAAATATTAATGAAAATCATGAATACGCTGTGAATGCTTCACTGATTGATCAAAATGAGATCATTCAACAAGTGGTCGTCTTTCCATTTAGATTTCGTAGCTTAAGTTTGGTTGAAGGTCATTGGGAGTTTTTTAGACGCTATATGGCGGGTGAAGACTTAGAAAAATTAAAAAAGAATATTCATTACTATGCCCCGAATGTCATTGACCGTAAAGAGATAGCAAGAGAAACTTGGTTTAGACTTAAACTACTAAGATTTTCAGAGCGAGATTATTTAACAGATCAAGTAAAATTACCTTCTGACTTCAATTTAAATCTTTTGATTTTTGGTATTCCTCAATTCTTAATTAGAAGGCTTTGTGTGAGAACATCTAAAACTCCTCAAGTCCCTCGAGAATGGATCAATTAAATTTTAAATGATATTTTTAATCCATAGTTTTATTTAGCAAAGCTATTTAATTATGAGTATTGATGGCTTTGTTGCACAAAGATTTCATAACTATATGATTTTAAAGGTTTTGATTGTTTTTGATCCAAAATTAAATTTATTTAAATCAGATGCTTACATATCTATGCAACAAAGCCTCTTTAGCAAAGTTGGTAATTAATTTTGCTTTGACTTTAGGGCAAGTTGGGGTATTAGCAAGCTCAGTTGCACCATATATCGGAAAGGGTGTATTAAATCGGACAGCAGTAAGATTTTCTTCAAATACTGTCATTGCTGCTCTTGCTGGAGCACGTGTAGTCGCAGGTTTGACTGTGTTTTCCGTTCTATTGGTGACTTTAGAGTACGCTCTTAAAAACTATGTGCTGGATAATGCATTTGAGGATTGGTGTCAAAAAACACCTTTTAGGAAAGCAAATAGTAAAGAGACGCCTTTTAAAAATGAAGATGAAGAGTATCAAGAGTTTGTAAAAGCGGTAGTGAGTTTTTGAATATGTATGATTCGGTGAAGTTAGAAGGTCGTATTGAAGCGTTAGAAATCCATAATGGTGTGTTAAATACTTTGGGAGGGGCAGGAGATAATTTAATTAAGTCTTCAGCGATTTTAAGTACAGTTGCGGGTAGTGTTTCATTGGGGGCACAAACAGTTTTTTTAGCCACGCAAAGCCGTTTACATATCCAAACTGTGGTGATGAACATAGAGGGCAAAGTCTGTGTGGGTCAGTTTCACCGTGCATTGTTAGCAGCAAATGAATATGTCATTTGTATTGCTAAGCAAATTGAACCCAATGTATATGAGTTATGTTCAGTACTTAGTCCAAAAACAGGTTTACTGCATATGCAAGTCGGAATGGGGGCAGCTGATAAACCTGCATACAAGTCAATGATGAAAGGTGGGAGAGTTTGGTATGCAATTGGCTTTTTAGTAATAGTTATTGTTTGGATTATTGTGCCTAATGATTATTCAATTGAAAATTTATTGCTTTGGGGAGGCTGTTTATTTATATTTTATTTTATTTTTATGTTTATTGTTAAAAATGCATTTAATTCATTACGCCATATGAATGAAAAGTCAGAACAAGTTTTCAAGATGTATGGATTTAAAAATCCAGAAGAGATTTATTTACTGACGGCTCGACATCAAGATGATAATGCAAAATTAATATTAGAATCGGTTTATGAATACCGTAATGCGATTGATGATGACCCATATCCTGAAGTTTATATAGCAGAACAGGAAAAGAAAAATTGATGTATTTATATGGTTTGGTGAAGTTAGAAGGTCGTATTGAAGCGTTAGAAATACATAATGGTGTACTGAATACATTGGGGGGAGTAGGAGATCATCTCATTAAGTCTTCAGCGATTTTAAGTACGGTTGCTGGTAGTATTTCATTGGGTGCACAAACGGTTTTTTTAGCCACGCAAAGCCGTTTACATATCCAAACTGTGGTGATGAACATAGGTGGCAAAGTTTGTGTGGGTCAGTTTCACCGTGCATTGTTAGCAGCAAATGAATATGTCATTTGTATTGCTAAGCAAATTGAACCGAATGTGTATGAGCTATGTTCAGTACTTAGCCCTAAAACTGGTTTATTGCATATGCAAGTGGGCATGGGGGCAGCCGATAAACCCGCATATCAATCGATGATAAAAGGAGGGCGGATTTGGTATGCAGCTACAATTATTGGGGTTAGTCTATTTATTATATTCATTGATGAATTTAATCAAGATATTTTTTTGATGTTATTAATTGTTAGTATTTTATTTTATTTTTATGTTTATTGTTAAAAATGCGTTTAATTCATTACGGCATTTAAATGAAAAGTCAGAACAAGTTTTTAAGATGTACGGGTTTAAAAATCCAGAAGAGATTTATTTACTGACGACTTGACATCAAGATGATAATGCAAAATTAATATTAGAATCGGTTTATGAATACCGTAATACGATTGATGATGACCCATATCCTGAAGTTTATATAGCAGAACAAGAAAAGAAAAATTAATGTATTTAGGCTTTGTTGCACAAATATTTCATAACTATATGATTTTAAGGGTTTTGATTATTTTTTTGATCCAAAATTAAATTTATTTAAATCAGATGCTTACATATTTATGCAACAAAGCCAATTGAGAGTATTATGAAAAAATTTGAGTTAATTAATAAGTCTGTATTTATGATTTTATTTTTTATTTTATTGGTAATTTATTCATATGTTTGTAAGGGTTATTCTTTTCTTCTTATTTTAAGTATTATTCTAGGTTTTTTTCTGGTTTTTAGGTCGTTTTAATTATATTAAATTTTATTTTAAATTTGTTTTGTTAAATGTTTTAATAGTTTTTTTCTATGTTTTGGGTGGGGTGTATTTAACAATAATTGAGGGTTGGGGGATTATATTTGTTTTTTTATTATTGTTTTTCTTAATTGATTTTTATTTGTCGATAAAAAAAATAAAAAGAATGCAAAAACATTATAAGTTAAATAATACTGTAATTGACAATAATTTGGATAAATATACTCATGATTTTGAAGTTGAGCACGGAAAAGTATGGGGGGATGGGATTTTTTTTTCAATTTGGACTTATTTCGTATATGTTTGTTATAGGGCCCTATTTTATAATTATTAATTCGCCTTTTTATTTTGATGCAGGTGGGTTAATGTTAGGTATTAAATCAAATGCTTTTGTCTATTTTGGTATTTTGTTAATGTTGATACTATGAGAATATTCATTAAAGCGGTTCTATTTTTTTAGTGGTCTTGAATATAAATTTAAAAATGAGTGAAATATAAAAAAAGCCCTTACGGGCTTTTTTTTATTCTATAAAATTTAAGGCAACTGCTGAATCGGACTCCCACCCAGCGCTTGTAACAAGGTCACATAAGCATTGTATTGGCTCTGACGGGTTTGCACCAAAGATAGACGGGCATTACGCGTGGTTTCCTGTGCATCTAACAGATTTTTTAATGCCACTGCGCCGTTACGATAACGAACTTCAGTCAACCGTTCAGACTTTTCCGCCAGTTCAACATTACGTGCCTGCAAGGCAAGCTGCTTATCCAGCTCATTACGTGCCGATAATGCATTTTCCACATCTGCAAAGGCGGCATATAGGGTCTGGCGATACTGCAAAATCGCTTTTTCATATTCCAGTTCGTTGACCTGTAAATCGCGTTTCATGTCATTCCATTGTAAAAATGGCAGACTTAAACCTGCACCCAAGGTCAAGGCCGGATTTTGCAATGCACTGCTTAGTGAGGTAGAGGCACCCACACCAGTCGATAGCACACCAGTCAAACTGATCGATGGATAATAGCTGGCCCGATTGGCATCTTTATTGGCCAGGGCTTTGCGCAGGCGCAACTCAGCGGCCTGCAAGTCCGGACGACGCGCCAATAATTCTGCCGGCAAACCGGCACTAATCTCCGGCAGCGCCGTGCGTGGTAAACGCGGCGGTTCCTGAACATTCAGTTGCTGCACCGGCATGTTTAATAAAACTGCCAAGGCCGTCCGGGTTTCTACACGCTGCTGCTCAATCTGGCTTAAGGTCGATTTCTGGTTTTGTACCGACTGTTCTGCCTGGGTTACATCCAGACCCGATACCGCGCCAGCCCGATACTGTACTTGTACCAGTTCATAGGTTTTTTGTGCGGTCGCCAGGTTTTGCTGCACCACCTGATAACGTTCATTTAAATAGCCCAGCTGCCAATACAGCTCTGCTGCTGTACCAATCAAACTCTGTGCTGTGGCCTGTAAATCCTGCTCGGTGGCTAAGGCTTCCCAGCGCGCAGCTTCGGTCTGGTTGGCCAGTTTGCCAAATAAATCCAGTTCATAACTCAAGCGTGGATAGCCCAGAGAAATTCCGGTCGAGGCATTACCATCGCCATCCAGACTAAAACGGTGCCCGGTTGAAATACTGGCATCTCCAATCCGGATTCCTTGCTGGCTTTGAGACTGTCCCGCCTGTAGACGGGCCTGTTGCAGATTAATCCCGGCAACCGCCAGATCGCTATTGCGCGTCAAGGTTTGTTCAACCAGGGCATTCAGCTGGGCATCCTTAAACAGCGTCCACCACTGATCGGCCTGAACCTGGGCATGCACCTGCTGGCTAACCGCTTTACTGTTCTGGAAACTGCCCGGAATAGTCACAGCGGGTGCCTGATATGGGGTTTTCACCACCGCCGCACAGCCGACCAGGCTGCTGCTCAATAGCAAGGCGGTTGCAAGCTTACTGAAATTCAATTGCATGAAAGTATCCTTATTCTCGAGACAGTGCATCGACGGGGTTTAAACGGGCAGCGTTACGGGCAGGAATAAAGCCAAACACAATCCCGATCAGGCTGGAACAGATAAAGGCCGCCACAATGGAGGTGGTCGAGTAGGCCATTTGGAAAGTCCCGCCGGCGAACTGGGTAATCAGTTGTCCAATCCCTAAAGATAAGAGCACCCCGAGAATACCACCTAAAATACAGACCAGTACGGCTTCAATCAGGAACTGCTGCAAGATGTCACTTTGTCGGGCACCCACCGCCATACGAACGCCGATTTCCTGCGTCCGCTCTGTAACCGATACCAGCATGATGTTCATCACCCCGATACCACCCACCACCAGAGAAATCACGGCAATGGCTGAAATCAGCAGGGTCATCGTCGCAGTGGTCTGCTGGATGGTTTCCCGAATACTGTCGGCATTCTGGGTAAAGACATCCTGCGCACCGTGGCGTTGGACCAGCAGGCTTAAAATTGCATTTTCTGCGGCGGCACTTGGATATTCATCTTTAATCCGGACAATGATGCTGCGCACATGCGATTGCCCCAGCATCCGGCTTAAAACGGTGGAGTAGGGCAGATAGACATTCAGGCTATCCGCATTACCGCCCATGCCTTGCTGGGCATCGACCACCCCAATGATCCGACTGGGTACGCTCCCCAGTAAAATCACCTGACCTACCGGGTTAGAGCCGTCACTAAAGAAAGTCTTTTGGGTGTTGGTATCAATCACCACGTCTTGGGCTTGAGTGCGGACACTGCTCCGGTCAAAAGGTTGACCGCTGTTAAAATCCAGACCGCGTACATAGAAGAAGTCTTCACTCACACCATTCACGGTGGTCGAGGCTTCAATTTCCTTAAAGCGTCCGGTCACGCTGGTATTCACCGACGGGCTGACCCCATCGACATAGGGCTGTTCCGCCAGCGCATCGGCATCTGCGGGAATCAGGGTTCTGACCTGAGAGGAACGTGAATTGTCCCCGAAGCCCCGGCCCTGATACACGGTGATGGTATTGGTACCCAGACTGCTGATGTTTTCCAGAATCTGTTTTTGTGAACCATTGCCGAGTGCCACCACTGAAACCACCGAGGCAATCCCGATAATAATCCCGAGCATGGTCAGAAAGGTTCGCATCCGGTGTGCATTCATGGCCAGTAAGGCCATACGGAAGGCTTCTCCCAGACGGTCCACCGCGGAGCGCCAGGACGAAATTTTCTTTTGCGTATTGCGCTGCAGTTGCTGTTTTTCTAGGGGGGCATCTTCAGTTTCTGGCGTATTCGGCTGATCGGAAATAATATTCCCGTCACTGATTTCAATAATCCGGCTGGCACTTTTGGCGACATTGTGGTCATGGGTGACCAGAATAATAGTATGACCCTGGGCATTCAGCTCGCGCAGAATCCGCATTACCTCAATGCCGCTGTTTTTGTCCAGCGCACCGGTCGGTTCATCGGCTAGAATCACATCGCCGCCATTCATTAGCGCACGCGCAATCGAAACACGCTGTTGCTGACCACCAGAAAGCTGGCTTGGACGGTTCTGGGTTTTCTCACCCAGACCCAAATCGGTCAGCAGTTTTTCTGCACGCTGATGACGTTCATCGGCATCGGCACCGGCATAAATCGCCGGGACTTCAACGTTTCCCGCTGCGGTTAAATCGCCCAGCAGATGATAGCGCTGGAAAATAAAACCAAAATATTCACGGCGTAACTGGGCCAGTTCATCGGGTTCCAGTTCACGGGTTTCGCGGCCATTGACGCGGTAGCTGCCCGAGGTTGGTTTATCCAGACAGCCTAAAATATTCATCAGGGTCGATTTACCCGAACCGGACTGACCGACAATTGCGACCAGTTCACCGGGGTAAATCGCCAGATCGACACCCTTGAGAATCTGCACCGTTGATTCACCTGCAGGGAATTCACGAGTCAGATTCTTGACCTCGAGTAGAGGTTGCTGTTGTTGACTCATGCTTACATTCTCATTGGGCCGGAAGGACCACCACGGTTACTACGTTTGGCGCCATCGTTTGAAGTATCTGAACCATCGGCAATAATGACCTGATCACCTTCTTTCAAACCTTTGATGATTTCAACGCTAACGCGGTTATTTAAGCCGGTCAGGACCTGTTGCGGTTTGGCGCTGCCATCGGCCTGTAAGACACGTACCATTGCCAGTGCAGCTTTGCCTTGATCAATCAGGGCACGTTCCTGTTCGGTCAGGGTTAAGCGCGCAGGACGGTCACCGGCCGGGCGTTGACCACGAGCTTCAGATGCACCGCGTTCAGCCGGCGCCTGATCTGCACCCGGGGCACGGCTACGCTGTGGACGGTTAGAGGCCTGAATGGCTGCCGCTGGAATCATCAGGACATTTTTCGCTTCATCCAGCACAATCGACACCTGTGCGGTCATGTCAATACGCAATTTGCCATCTTCATTCGGAACATCAAACAGGGCGTTGTAATACACCGCAGAGCTTGAAGTGGATGAACTGTTATTGGTCTCGGTATTGATTGAATTTGGTGCCGGTTCAACCTGACGCAAGGTGGCGTAGTGTTTTTTCTCACTGTTGCCCAAGGTGGTGAAGTACACACGCTGGCCTTCTTCCACTTTCATAACGTCGGCTTCAGAAATCTCCGATTTTACGGTCATGGTGTCGAGCTTGGCCAGTTTGACAATAGTCGGCGCACTCTGGTTGGCGTTTACAGTCTGACCTTCTTCCGTAACAATCGCCACGACCGTACCATCCATGGGTGCAACAATACGGGTATAGCCTAAATCTTCACGTGTGGTGGCTAAAGTTAAGCGGGACTGTTCAATCTGGGCATTAATGGCAGCAATATCGGCCTGTGCGGTTTTGTAGCTGGCCAGTGCGGCTTCCAGTTCTGCACGTGAGGTCGCATCCTGATCATACATGGCCTGTTGTCGGCGATATTCAGCTTCGACTTTGGCAAGATTGGCCTGACGCACCGCCAGTTGAGCCTGTTGGTTTTTAATGCTGGCTTCTGCGGTTTTTAATTCGTTTTCCTGACGTACCGAATCAATCTGGGCAATCAGCTGGCCCTGTTTGACCTGATCGCCGAGTTCGACATACATTTTTCTGACCTGTCCCGACACCTGGGCGCCGACACTGACCATTTTGGTGGCTTCAAGGACACCGGTGGCCAGTACTGAATTTTCAATATCGCCACGACTGACGGCAGCGGTAATGTACTGTGGCTGTTCCTGTTTAGGTTTTAAAAAGAACCAGGCTGCAGCAATAAGTGCCACAATGGCCAGCGCAGCAAGCGCGAGTTTGGTTGGTTTTATTTTAGGCATGATCATCGAAACAGGTAAAAAGAATTAAACGGAATTATAAAAGCGAATTAAGGATAAATCGTGAATATTTTGAAGACATTGCAAATGATAATTATTCTATGCAGGTTTGAATATCCGGTTAAACAGCAAATAAAGGCCGACCACAGAGACTGGCAATGGCTTGCTGCACCAGCTGTTCCGGGTTGTCCTGACTGACGCCTTTAATAGCCGCATCAATATTTAATAACAGCGCTGGCCAGCTTAAAAACGTCTGTGGCGATAAACGGCGTACTGCCTGCTGGTAAGTGCTGACCTTATTTTTCCAGATGCCCAGTTGCAAGGCATTCTGTGGTTGCTCGAACAGTTGCATCAGAAGTCGCATTTCCTTGCTGATACTCCATAAGATCAGGCTCATCGGCTCGCCAGAGGCAGTCAGATACTGAAAAATCTTGATAGATTGAGCCAGATTTCCGGCTAAAAGGGCATCGCTTAAATCATAAGTGGTATAGCGTGACTGGTCTTGCAGGCAGGCATATAAATGCTCAATCTGAATCTGTTCAAGGTCCGGAAACGTATCGCGCACCCGCATCAGGCTGTTTTTGGCGGCCAGCAGGTTGTGTTCATGATGCTGCTCTAACCATTGCCAGGCATCATTGGCCAGTTGAATCCCGAGTTTCTGCGCTTCAACCGCTAAAATCTGCTGTCGGTCACGTGGGTAATTTGCCGTTAAGGCGACGCAAACCCCATTGGCCTCCACCGTCTGGAAAAAGCTTGACTTGAGGCTACTGGCATCCTGCTTGGGCATGACCACCAGCAGCAGGTTATTGCTGTCTTGTTGTAAGTAGTTTTTCAGCAGTTTTAAGCTGCTGGCATCAGGCTTGATGTTACCATGCACTTCAACCGCCAGTTGGGTGGAAAATAAAGACAGGCTGTTTAAGGCATTAAAGACATTTTTCCAGTCACTGACGCTGCTAATGTCATAGCGCTGACGTTCAATGTCCTGCTTCTGCCAGCTTTGGCGAAAAGCATCAATCAGGTTTTGTTCTAGTAATGGTTCCTGACCATGCAGCACCCAGGCCCCCCGGGCATCATCAATCCGTTTCAGGGCCTGTAAGTAATCCAGTTTCATGGTGCAGCAGTTTGGCTGGTCGATGCGGCAGGTAAGCGGTTTGATGAAATCTGACGCACAATTTGCTGAGCCACGTCATCAATGATCACATCACGCAGGAATTTCTGTTCCTGATCATCGGTGTTCACTGTTGCGACATCATATTGATAGCTTCGGGTGGCGACTACGGTACGCGGTTCAGTTACCGGATTGCCTTGTGCATCTTCAATACGGAAAGTCACATTTAAACGCAGCATGGTTTCGACCAGCTTGCCATTTAATTCCAGACGGCGCGGGCTATAGTCGAGTACCCGCAGCAGATAGGCATCATTGCTATTGCTGAGCTGGACACCGGCGGCACCCAAATAAATCGACAGTTTTTCCTGTAATTCTTCCGCTTGGGCAGGCAGCGCCAGACGCATTTTCGAATAGGCCACCGGGGCGACGGTTGGGTTGGTGCCTTTCAGATGAAAACCACAACCGACCAGGCTAGTAGCTAAACCGCATGTAAG
This sequence comes from Acinetobacter sp. YH12134, assembly GCF_013418555.1. Lineage (NCBI taxonomy): Bacteria > Pseudomonadati > Pseudomonadota > Gammaproteobacteria > Moraxellales > Moraxellaceae > Acinetobacter > Acinetobacter sp. YH12134. The sequence goes on from NZ_VPBT01000012.1 coordinate 23,531, forward strand.
TACAATAGCTGCGACACGTTTGCCCAAATGCATGTGTTGTCCTCTGTGTTGGCCTGAATCAAGCGAAAAATAAAATGAGGTTTTGATTGTATGTGCAAAGCCCGTTGACTGGCAACGGGCTTTGTGTTTTTTAAGCCTCCCTTTGGTAAAGGGAGGTTTGGAGGGATTCGTCCTTAAAGGTCCCCCTCTTGCGCCATATATGGCTCACCTTTTACAAAGGGGGACTTCCACGGTCCATATTATAAAAAATGGGTTCTCCTCCCTTTTTTAAAGGGTGAGAAGCATTGCTTCGCAAGGGAGGGATTGTTCCTTTATATTCCCTTCTCCCTTTGGGAGAAGGTTAGGATGAGGGTGCTTTTAATATTTCACCTCTCCCTAACCCTCTCCTGAGAGGAGAGGGAACCTAAGGAATTAAACCACCAAATTCACTAACTTATTCGGCACCACAATTTCTTTCTTGGTTGGGCCAGTTAAGAATTGTTGCACTTCAGGCAATGCTTTCGCTTGTGCCAAAATGTCATCTTTCGATGCATCGACAGACACTTCTAATTTGCCGCGAAGTTTACCGTTCACCTGAACCACGATGGTTTGGGTATTACGTGTTAACGCAGATTCATCCACAGTCGGGAATTGAGCAGAGGTTAACTCAATGCCAAACTGAGCCAATAAAGTCTGGCTTAAGTGTGGTGCAAATGGTGCCAGTAAAGTCAGAAGTGTGGTGATGGATTCACGAGCAACGGCTACATCGTTGTCATCTTTCGCTTCAAACTTGTTGTTCGCGTTTAGAAGTTCCATCATCGCTGCAATGGCAGTGTTAAATGCATGACGACGTTCGATGTCATCACCCACTTTTTGGATGGTTTCATGGGTTTTACGACGTAAGTCTTGCGCTGCTGTAGAAAGCGCAGCTTTGTCGATGTTTGATGCATTGTTGCCTTGTTCAAGGAAACCAGTTGCCAAACGCCATACACGTTTCAGGAAGCGGTTTGCACCTTCAACACCAGCATCAGACCATTCTAAAGATTGATCAGGTGGTGCAGCGAACATCATGAATACACGAGCCGTATCTGCGCCGTATTGGTCAATAATCGCTTGCGGGTCGATCCCGTTATTTTTCGATTTCGACATTTTTTCTTGGCCGCCAACAATGACGTCTTGACCATCACCTTTGTATTTCGCAGACGTGATACGACCTTTTTCGTCTTTTTCAAGTTCGATGTCGGCAGGGTTGAACCAAGTTTTCTTACCTGATTCAGACTCGCGGTAATAAGTATCGGCAAGTACCATACCTTGTGTTAACAAGTTGGTGAATGGTTCGTTGCCTTGTACCACGCCTTCGTCACGCATCAATTTGTGGAAGAAACGTGCATATAACAAGTGCAGAATCGCGTGTTCCACACCACCGATGTATTGGTTCACAGGCAACCAGGTTTGACCCGCTTCAGGTTTCACCATGCCATCTGTAAAGTCTGGAGAAGCATAACGTGCATAGTACCAAGAAGATTCTACGAAGGTATCCAATGTATCGGTTTCACGACGTGCGTCGCCACCACAGCATGGACATTTGGTTTCGTAGAACTCAGGCATTTTATTGAGTGGGTTACCTGAACCATCAGGCACAACATTAGTCGGAAGTACAACCGGAAGTTGATCTTCAGGCACTGGCACTTGACCACAAGTGTCACAGTTGATCATTGGAATTGGACAACCCCAATAACGCTGACGAGATACACCCCAGTCGCGTAAACGGAATTGAACTTTGACATTGGCAAGACCTTGTGGTTCAAGTTTTGCCAAGAATGCATCAAATGCACCCTGGAAGTCTAAACCGTCAAACTCGCCTGAATTAACCAGTTTGCCTTCTTTCGAGCCGTACCATTCTTGCCATTCAGTTGCGTCAAATTCCGCATCATCTGCGCCTTTGGCATCAATCACTTGTTTGATGGTGAGGCCATATTTATTGGCAAATTCGAAGTCACGTTCATCGTGTGAAGGCACTGCCATCACCGCACCTGAACCGTATGACATCAGCACATAGTTTGCGATCCAAACAGGAACTTCTTCACCAGTCATAGGGTGTTTTACAGAAAGACCTGTTGCCATGCCTTTCTTCTCAGCAGTGGCAAGATCCGCTTCTGCAACTGAACCCATCCGACATTCTTCGATAAATGCAGCAAGTTCTGGATTCGTTTCAGCCGCTTTTAACGCCATCGGATGTTCTGCTGCAATAGCAACATAAGTCACGCCCATTAAGGTGTCGGCACGTGTTGTGAAGACTGTTAAGCCATCTGCATACACGTCTGGATTCGCTGAAGGGAAAGTAATTTCCATACCCTGTGAGCGACCAATCCAGTTACGTTGCATGGTTAATACTTGTTGTGGCCAACCGTCTTTCAGCGTGTCTAGGTCGTCCAGTAATTCTTGCGCATAGTCAGTAATGCGGAAGTAGTACATTGGAATATCACGTTTTTCAACCAATGCACCTGAACGCCAGCCACGACCATTTTCAACCTGTTCGTTGGCAAGTACAGTTTGATCCACTGGATCCCAGTTCACCGTTGAAAGTTTACGGTAGATCAGACCTTTTTTATAAAGCTGAACAAATAACCATTGTTCCCAGCGATAGTATTCTGGTGTACAGGTTGCAAATTCACGATCCCAGTCAATCGATAGACCAAGTTTTTTCAACTGATTACGCATGTAATCAATGTTTTCAAAAGTCCATTTTGCTGGTGCAACCTGGTGTGCAATGGCTGCGTTTTCAGCAGGCAGACCGAAGGCATCCCAACCCATTGGTTGCAGTACGGTTTCGCCTTTTAAACGGTGGAAACGGCTGATCACGTCACCAATCGTATAGTTACGCACATGACCCATATGCAGTTTGCCACTTGGGTAAGGGAACATCGAGAGGATATAACGACGTGGACCTTCTACAGTGTCGGCAACTTTAAAGGCTTTGCGAGTTTCCCAGTCGCTTTGAACTTGAGGTTCAATCGCATTGGCTTGATATTCAGGGTCAATATGAGTAGTCATAAACGGATTAATGAATTACGGTTAAAAGTTTGTTGCACAGCATAGCGCAAAATGCAGCGAAAAGTGAATTTTGCGCGGCGGTTTCTGCTGGAAAAATTTAACTGATCGGGCCAGAGCAAGCAGAAACTTAAAAAACTTGCGGATTGGCACGTTCCTGTTTGGCTTGCTGCAGGGCAGCATTGGCTTCACGTTGCTGTGAATCCATCTCGGGAGCGGTTGCTGGCGTGTTCGCTGTCTGTGCTGTGGTGGGGCTGTGGGTATTATTCGCTGCTGCCGTTTGCGCGGACGCCGTTGGGGCAGAGTTGCGCCAGCCATAAGTATCGACTTTGCCTTGCTTCTTGGCATTTTTTGGTGGCGGGGTGGTGGTGTAATGGGTTGAGCCATTGGCATCGACCCATTTGTAGTACTGTTTGGCCATCACATTGGCGCTGGCCAGTGCGACTACTGAACATAATCCCCAAGTTAAAATAGAGCGATTCATCTTGTTATCCTCATGCTGTATTCAGCTGATCAATCTGCGCGTTTATCTTAGCAATAATTGGCGCTAAAGTTGATGAATTTTTAGGCTGGAAGATGAAAAATAACAGCATGAATCTGCGCCTAAATATCTTTGGTTATTGTATTCAGAATAACCATTTTACTGCTGCAGAATTATCCATTTTTATGGGTTAATTATAAATAAACGATTTTTTATTCAATAAAATTCATTCATTTTTTTTATGTATTTTATATTTAAAATTTATGTTAAATAAAGGCAAACACATGAAATATCATGTTTTATAACGGAAATTTAAATTTTTCTATGTAATGCTTGAAAACTAGATATGTTTAAAAAACAGGCACACAGCCAAGTTTAGGAAAAAAGCCAATTTTTAAACTTGACTTTAGGGGACGAAACTACAAAAATGCTGTCTTTAGTTTTATATGCCTTAGATCGATCACCCTTCGAATAAGTGTCATGTCATGCAATGGGCAACTTCTCTAGCCGAGAAGCTGAACAAAGCTGTGAAACGTGTTTATCCCAACATGTTTTTAGATCTCATATTGCTCAATCAGCAATCAGATCACAAATTTTTCCTATTGCGATGAAAACTATGAAATATGTGTGCTATAACAGTGCAACAATGAATTAATGAAACGCTGCAAATGCCTCCCATTTCGCAGTGATTAAGATTAGGGTGAATCACGTTGGAACTTTTATCTGGTGGTGAAATGCTCGTTCGTGCATTAGCGGACGAAGGCGTTGAACATGTATTTGGATACCCAGGCGGCGCCGTTTTACACATTTACGACGCGTTCTTTCAACAAGACAAAATCAATCATTACCTTGTGCGCCATGAACAGGCAGCAGGCCATATGGCTGATGCTTACTCGCGCGTAACCGGTAAGACCGGTGTGGTGCTGGTGACTTCAGGTCCAGGTGCAACCAACACCGTTACCCCAATTGCAACAGCCTATATGGACTCCATTCCAATGGTGATTCTGTCAGGTCAGGTTGCTTCTCATTTAATTGGTGAAGATGCGTTCCAGGAAACCGATATGGTGGGGATTTCCCGACCAATCGTAAAACACAGTTTCCAGGTGCGTCATGCCAGCGAAATTCCATCAATTATTAAAAAAGCATTCTATATCGCGTCATCTGGCCGTCCTGGTCCGGTTGTGGTTGATATTCCAAAAGATGCGACCAATCCGGCAGAAAAATTTGCCTACGAATATCCTGAAAAAGTGAAGATGCGTTCGTATCAACCACCACATCGTGGTCACTCAGGTCAAATCCGTAAAGCGATTGATGAACTGATTCATGCCAAACGTCCAGTGATTTATTCAGGCGGTGGTGTGGTGCAGGGCAATGCCGCAGCACAGTTAACTGAGTTGGCGCATATTCTGGGTTATCCGGTGACCAATACCTTAATGGGCTTGGGCGCATTCCCGGGTGATGATCCGCAATTCATCGGCATGCTCGGTATGCACGGTACCTATGAAGCCAACATGGCCATGCACAATGCAGACGTGATTCTGTGTGTCGGCGCGCGTTTCGATGACCGTGTCACCAACAATCCGGCAAAATTCTGTCCGAATGCTAAAGTCATTCATATTGATATTGACCCGGCAACAATTTCTAAAACCATCATGGCGCACATTCCAATTGTGGGCGCAGTTGAACCTGTACTCCAGGAGATGCTGGTACAGCTGAAACAGATGAATGTGTCGAAGCCAAATCCTGAAGCGATTGCAGCATGGTGGGAGCAGATCAATGAATGGCGTAAAGTTCATGGTTTGAAATATGAAAAGCCAACTGATGGCACCATGAAGCCACAACAGGTGGTGGAAGCTTTAGATAAAGTGACTAATGGTGAGGCCATTATTACTTCTGACGTTGGTCAGCATCAGATGTTTGGTGCGCTTTACTACAAATACAAGCGCCCACGTCAATGGATCAACTCGGGTGGCTTGGGCACCATGGGTGTAGGTTTGCCTTATGCAATGGCTGCGAAACTGGCATATCCAGACCAGCAGGTGGTGTGTATTACTGGTGAAGCATCCATCCAGATGTGTATCCAGGAGCTGTCGACCTGTAAGCAATACGGCTTGAACGTGAAAATTCTGTGCCTGAATAACCGTGCCTTGGGTATGGTAAAACAGTGGCAAGATATGAACTATGAAGGTCGTCACTCAAGCTCATATGTAGAGTCTTTACCTGACTTTGCCAAGCTGATGGAAGCGTATGGTCACGTGGGAATCCAGATTGACCATGCCGATGAGCTTGAATCGAAGTTGGCTGAGGCCATGGCCATCAATGATAAATGTGTATTTATTAACGTGATGGTTGACCGTACTGAACACGTTTATCCGATGCAGATTGCCGGTCAGTCCATGAAAGATATGTGGTTAGGAAAAGGGGAGCGTACAGAATGAGACACATTATTTCCGTTCTCGTTGAAAACGAAGCTGGTGCGCTTTCTCGTTTAGTGGGCTTGTTCTCTCAACGTGGTTATAACATTGAGACGCTGAACGTAGCACCGACTGAAGACCCGACTTTGTCACGTTTGACACTCACTACTTATGGTGATGACCACAAAATTGAGCAGATTACCAAGCAGCTGAACAAGCTGGTTGAAGTGGTCAAAGTGGTAGATTTGTCTGAAGGTGCGCATATTGAGCGTGAACTGATGCTGATTAAAGTCAAGGCACTGGGTTCAGCACGTGATGAAATCAAGCGTACTGCCGATATTTTCCGTGGTCAGGTGGTCGATGTGACACCAACGACCTATACCATTCAAATTGCTGGTACCACAGAAAAGCTTGATGGCTTTATTGATGCGTTGGCTGAGAACACCATTCTGGAAGTGGTGCGTTCAGGCGTATCGGGTATCGCACGTGGCGAAAAAGTTTTAACTATTTAATTTAACAACGAATTCACCTCTCCCGGCTGGGAGAGGCGCTAGCAAGCTGAATAAAGAAATTGCCCTAGCGGACAGGAATCAAAAGCATTTAAGCGGAGACAGCAATGCAAATTTTTTACGATAAAGACTGCGACTTATCTATCATCCAATCTAAGAAAGTAGCGATCATTGGTTACGGTTCACAAGGTCACGCGCACGCGCTTAACCTTAAAGATTCTGGCGTTGACGTAACTGTTGGTTTACGTGCTGGTTCAGCTTCTTGGAAAAAAGCTGAAAATTCAGGGCTTAAAGTTGCTGAAGTTCCTGCTGCAGTTGCACAAGCTGACGTGGTGATGATCTTGACTCCAGACGAGTTCCAAGCGCAACTTTATCGTGACGTGATCGAGCCAAACATCAAGCAAGGCGCGACTTTAGCATTTGCTCACGGTTTCTCTGTTCTTTATAACCAAGTTGTTCCACGTGCTGACTTAGACGTAATCATGGTTGCACCTAAAGCACCTGGTCACACTGTACGTTCTGAATACCAACGTGGTTCAGGTGTTCCTGATCTTATCGCGATTCACCAAGATGCTTCTGGTAACGCACGTAACCTTGCACTTTCTTACGCTTCAGGCGTAGGTGGTGGCCGTACAGGTATCATCGAAACTTCTTTCCGTGAAGAAACTGAAACTGACCTGTTCGGTGAGCAAGCGGTTCTTTGTGGTGGTGCCGTTGAACTGGTTAAAATGGGCTTCGAAACTCTGGTTGAAGCGGGTTATGCGCCTGAAATGGCTTACTTCGAATGTCTACACGAACTTAAATTGATCGTTGACTTAATGTTCGAAGGCGGTATCGCGGACATGAACTACTCTGTATCAAACAACGCTGAATACGGCGAATACGTAACAGGTACTGAAGTCATCAACGAACAGTCTCGTGAAGCAATGCGTAATGCGCTTAAACGTATTCAATCTGGTGAATACGCGAAGATGTTCATCCAGGAAGGTGCGTTGAACTACCCATCTATGACTGCTCGTCGTCGTCAAAACGCTGCTCACGGTATCGAAGTGACTGGTGCTAAATTGCGTGCCATGATGCCTTGGATTCAAGCAAACAAAATCGTTGATAAAGAAAAGAACTAAGTTCTAATTTCTGAGCCAAAAAGCCCTTGTGTTTCACAGGGGCTTTTTTATGTCATTTAAAAATAGAGCTTACTGAGTTAAGTTAACTTCCGTGCCTTAAAGAAAAGAAAGCAGTGCTTTTCTTTCTTTGCACTTCACTCAGAACAGTGTTCTGAGCTTGCTCATACCTTGGATTCAAGCAAACAAAATCGTAGACAAAGAAAAGAACTAATTTCTCGAATCATTTGATTTGAACGCGAAGACCCACTCACTAGAGTGGTTTTTTTACATTTAATATTGTGTGCCTTGCTTCATTCAAAGGAGTGCCTTTCTTGCTTGTACTTCATACAAAACACTGCTTTTTACTTCTTACGCTTCACTTAAAGTGCTGCTTTGACGTCGCTGCCAGATCATCTGCCCAAAAAAAACTACTGTACTGAGTGAGATGGCTAATCACGCTGGGTCACTAAATTGGCTGAAAAATACTTTTATTTAGAAGAATTATTTTTTACTCAGATTAAAAGTCGAGTGAAAAATGAATAAATGCAAAAAAAGTAAAAAATGAATCAGGAATAAAACAGATTGGGCTGCTTTGGTTTTTTCTGATGGGGTTTATGTATTTTATTATTTCTCCCTAACAGTTTATTGAATAAGGCTATCCCTATTACTAAGTATTTTATATTTAAAATAACAATCAAATAATCTGTTTAAATTGTCAGGCTTCTTAAGGATATGTGAAATTTCAACTAATTTTTGGTGGAAAATTCTAATATTTCGAGGAAAACTAAAAAAAAATGTAATAAATGTAAAGGAATGTTTATTAAGGGTATTTAATTTTTTTTATAAAAAACATCTATTTGTTTTTATCTTAAAAAACTAGGTAGAAAAAAAATCCCTAAAAATAGTGACCCAAGTAGCAAGGAGAATTTGGGTCACCAAAAAAAGAGAATTAGTCCAAAAACAGTCGATTAAAAAAGAAAAATAATTTTAAAAAATAAACACTTAGTCTTGTGTGAAAAATCCCGTATAGATGGTTTTTTCTGTGGAATACCTACAATAAAAGGACTTGCTCAGGATCGGGTTTTAATCAGTCTAAAGACATTCTGGTTTGGGTGAGTGATTAGAAAAACAGTTCTTATATTAAAGTTATGGAGAAACACGACATGTCTACATTAATTAAAACAGCTATGGCGGTATTATTTGCAGGTACTTGCTCATCAGCAATTTATGCAACAGAAGCTGAAACAGCTGGTAAACCAGGTGGTAAACATAACTGGAATAACTGTACAACTTTAGGTTGTGAAAAAGATATTCCAATTAAACTAGAAGTTCCAAAAAAATGTGAAATTAAAGGCGGATCAGCAATTGAGTTGAGCAAAGCCGGTGGTACCAAAACATCTAACTATACAGTAAGAAGTAATACTCACTATGTATTAAATATTACAACTGCAAACAATGGTACCAATGCAAGTACATATGTTAAGCATGAAGATGATGGCACAGTACGTATTCCAACTACAATCACAACAACAAAAACAGGTGGTGGTGCGATTGCTTGGGGTAGCAGTAACCATGCTGGTCTAGCAGATGATGTCTATACTGTTTCGGTTACTAACTCGGCAGTAGCTCCATTCCAGCGTGCAGGTACATATTCAGACACTTATAAAATCAAAGTGTTCTACTAATTTAGTGTTTCGCCTAACTTGGTCTTCGGACCAAGTTAGGCTTTTTCGTTATAAAAGCTGGGGAATAATATGAAAAAAATAATAGCCTTTTTAGTTTCATCGCTGTGTTATGCATCTGCAAGTTATGCAGGTGTTTCTATTGACCCGGTTCAGATGTATATCAACAGTCAGGCTAAACAAAGAACCACAACGCTTACTTTAGAATCTACAGATGAAACTGAAGCAAAAAATTTTGAAATTAAAGCCTTTAAATGGACGCAACAAGGCAATGGTGAGAATGTTTTGGTACCAGATGACACCCTTATTTTAAATCCCAAAAACTTTATTCTGCAGCCGAATGGCAAACAGACTATCCGTGTTGGTTTTAATCGTCCTTTAGAGTCGGTACTCACCGGTAATCAGGAGGGTGCATGGCGCATTCTGGTGGAAGAAATTCCACAGGCCGTGAAAGAAACCTCAGTTAACTTTCTGCTCAGCTTTAACCTGCCTTTATTTGTCGGTAAGCAGGAAGATACGAACGTTAAATTTAATATTGAGAATAACCGGCTGGTTGCACAAAATCAGGCCAATTCGCATGTTCAGATTAATAATTTGAAGATTGTTGATGCCAATAAGAAGGAAGTGTTTAAGGCCGATACTATGGCTTACTTATTGGCCAAAATGAATTACAGCTATGAGTTAAATGGAACCAAGATTGCAGATCCAAAAAAGTATACTGTCCAATTTTTTACGGATAAGAACGATAACATGGTGGAGCTTAAATTCTCGGACTAGCGGTATAGGGGGAATTTGCGATGAATATAAAAAATCGGTGGTTTATTGTTGTTCATATTTTATTTAGCTTCGCAGCGAATGCGAATGAAAATCCGGTAGAAGAAAGTCTTGCCAATCTGTGGATTAATGAACTTGATCATCATACTGATATTATTTTAATCACAGAAGGGCAGCATTATTATATGGGTTGTGATGTGCTGTCCGAACGGCAAATTCAAGTGCAAAAGTTAAAGAAACATCAGCAGCGTGCGGATTTCTGTCTGGTCAGTGAAGGCGATATTCAAGCGGTTTTTGATAGTTCATCGCAGTCCATTAAATTAACCATCCCCACTCACTATTTTCAATCCGATTTAAACGTTTTTAACCAGAAAGTGATTCCTGAAAAAGCCAGTTTTGGTGGCTTTATGAATTATGACTGGGTCTATGCCAACAGCGATTCAAATGAAGCTTATAGTGGTCTGGCCGAGCTGGGGGTCTTTAAAGATTACTGGATTCTCAAGAATTCGGTGCTGTATCAGAATACCTCTGTCGAGGAGCAGGTGGTACGTTTAAATAGCAGTTTTGATCTGGAATTTCCGGAAAGCATGACCCGTCTAACCCTGGGCGACACCACAACAACCTATAACCCGTTAATTAACTCTTTGCGTTTTGCCGGTTTAAACTGGGGAACCAACTACACCGAGCGTCCAAGTTTTGTCTATTGGAATATTCCAACCTTACAGGGTAGCGCGCGTATTCCATCTACTGTTGAGCTGTTTATTAACGGGGTGAGCATTTATAGCCAGAAAGTCAGCCCGGGCGATTACATGCTGGAAACAGGGGCGCAAATTCAGCAGGCGGGTGATGCACAAATTGTAGTTGAAGATGTTTTAGGTAACCGTAGTGTGCAAACTTTTCCAGTGCTGGTCACTAACCGTTTATTACGTGATGGCCTGGATGAATATAATATTGCCTTAGGTAAGCTGCGTTATAACTACAATCTGGACAGTAGCGATTATCGGGATTTCTTTGTTAATGGCTTTTACCGCAGGGGACTGTCTAACGCAACCACCTTGGGAACCAACCTGTCCTATAGTGAAGATATTCAGAATGCGGGGGTTATGTGGACTCAGGCCATCAGTAATATTTTAATTGTAGACAGTGTGGTCATGGCCTCGCATGATGACCGGAATCAGATGAACTATTCCTATGGTTTGTCCGCCAGCAAAGATTTCGGGAATTTTTCACTGGGTGCCAGTTCCAAGTATACCGAACGGGATTTTAAGTTTTTATGCGATGATCTGGACAATGTTTCGAATTATCCAAAATTTGAAAATCTGGTGTATTTAGGGCTGACCAATGTGCCTTATGTGCACAATATTAATCTGAACTATGCTGAACAGAAATACTATGATCATCCTGAATTTGAACAGCAGAACCAGCGGGTGATCAATGTCGGATTTAACCGGAATTTTGGACGCCGATTTGCTGTCGGGCTCAGTTATTTCAATGCTTTTGGCGATCGTAAAGATTCTGGCGGGATATTATCTCTTAGTTATAATTTTGATAATGATAAATCCGTCTATTTTAGTCAGTCTGCAGACCAGAACACCAACCTACAGCTGGTGAAAAGTGACTCGAGTCAGGTCGGCTTTGACTATGCTGTCGGTGTGAATCATCGCAATGATGACACACTTTATAATGTAAATGGCCTGCTGAAAACCAAAGTGGGTGATCTAGATTTTTACCATGTTCAGGGCAAGGAAACGCGTGACTCGCAACTGGCTTATCGTGGTGCTGTTGTCTGGCTGGGTAATCAGTTAAGTTTTACCAAAATTGTTGAACATGCTTTTGGTTTGGTCAAAGTCGGGGATTATCAAGATATTGATATTCTACGCTCACTGGTTTATGTCGATAAAACCAACAAAGATGGCTATGCCTTTGTGCATGATATTATTCCTTATGTGAAATACGACATTGCCTTTGATGAAAATCAGTTACCTATCGAAGATAAAATTCTTTATTCAAGTAAACAAATTACCGCGTTAAACCAGCGCGGCTACAAAATCAATTTCCCGGTTTTCCATGCTAAACAGGTTCGTATCCGGCCGGTAGATGTCCAAAATCGCAGTTTTATACCGGGATCAGAGCTGCATATTAACAATGAAGGTGGCGAGGTTTATCCGATTGGTTCGGATGGAACGGTCACTTTATATGGCTTGATTCCGGGGAGTTATAGTGTGCGGATTAAAACCCGAGAGGCGCAAACCTGTAGCGCTGTATTACAGGTTTCAGCTCAGGCACAAGATATAACTGTACCAGTTGAACTTGTGTGTAAATAAAAGGAGTAGGGGTGATGAAAGCGAGTGTACTGTTTTTAGTCTGTTGTATCAGCAGCAGTCTGTCTCTGGCACATGCGAGACAATGCCAAATTGAGCGTTTAACGGCAACCCAATTAAATTTGAATGCCTCTTATTTAAGTCAGGCTGCGACTTCCTTTTCGGTGAATTGTGGTAGTCGTTATGCCATTAAGTTTAATAGCCGAAATCTGGTGAATAGTACAGGCAGCAGTTATCTGGTGAATGAGAAGAATTATAAGCTCAGAACCCAGATGAATATTAGTGGTGCCAGTTCTTCACGCTGGAATGTTCCGCTTAGTCAGGCCCCCACTGGTCAAGATAAATTTGTGGTGTTGGTACAATTAATGGAACGTCCAACGGCAAGAACACCTGCCGGTGTATACCGGGACAGTCTATATATTAATTTGATGTTTTAATAATGCTTTAAATATTGGAAATATCGAATATTTTTCCAATGCTCTAACCAGGCGGGTGCAATACCACGAGTTTGATACAAGTATGAAATTAATTTCATGAATTTATCATAAAACTGCAAACTGTAAGGATTATGCTGGGCAGACAACAACAACAGAGGAATACGCGGATGTCAGCGTCTTCACGCACACTGGTATTAAAGTCGCCTAATATTCCTGAGAATTTTAAATTTTATTTTAAACAGGAAAAACAAAAAAAAGCGATTAATGAAGTTATTGAAATTGAAGAGCTGGTGCGACCTCGTTTAAGAATTGCGTTAGTGACAGAAACCTGGCCGCCAGAAATTAATGGTGTGGCCAATTCATTATTACAACTGTGCAAAGGATTGCAAAAATTGGGACACAAAATTCTACTGATTCGTCCTGAACAAAAACAACCTTGTACCGATTTTAGTCCCAACAAAGAATGTCTGGTCAAGGCGCAGTCTATTCCGAAATATGGCCATCTGCAGTTTGGCTGGCCACAGCTGTATAAACTCTCTACCGCCATGGATGAGTTTGAGCCAGATATCGTGCATGTGGTGACCGAAGGGCCGCTGGGTCTGGCTGCTTTACAGGTGGCAAAATCCAAGCAGATTCCGGTATCTAGCGGTTTTCACTCTGCCTTTCAGGACTTTAGCCGCTTTTTTGACCTGGCTTTTCTGGTTAAACCGATCCAGCGTTATCTGTGCTGGTTCCATAACAATACGCAATTGACCTGTGTGCCTAGTACTGATACCGAGCAGTCTTTACGCCAGTTTGGTGTGGAAGGCCCACTGGTGGTCGTTGGTCGTGGGGTCGACGTCGACAGGTTCTCACCGCAACATCGTTCAGAGGCCTTACGTTCACGTTGGGGTGCAGATGAACAGACTCGGGTGCTGATTTATGTGGGCCGGGTGTCGCCAGAAAAAGAAGTGAACGTGGTGATTGATGCCTATCGGGCCATGCAGGCCATTGCCAAATATCCAACCAAGCTGGTGGTGGTAGGCGATGGTCCGGACCTGAAACGTCTGGAAGGGCTGAACACCGATGGTGAGGTCATCTTTATGGGCAGTTTAAGTGGGCAAAAACTGGCTGAAGCTTATGCTAGTGCCGATGTGTTTGTCTTTGCCAGTCAGGTAGAAACCTTTGGTAATGTGGTGCTTGAAGCCATGGCCAGCGGCTTGCCAGTCGTGGCGTATGACTATGCTTGTGCCAATTTGCATGTCAAACAAGATGAAACCGGCTGGCTTAGTCCACTGGGTGATGTCGCCGGAATTATGCGTTCGATTTATCAGTTACCGAGCGCAAAAGTATTAAGACAGATGGGTAAAAAAGCCCGTGAATCTACCCAGCATATCGGCTGGCAATATCCGATCCAACAATTTGAACAGGCACTTTATCGGGTGGTGCAGGAGTCGCATATGACGACCTAGATTTTAAGCTCAAGCTTAAAGGAGAGCATAGAATGAAACTTAAAAATGCAAAAATAAGAATACTTGATCTCGACTTGAAAGGCTGTTTGTATCTCAATCATTTTTCCCACTCCGAACGGGTGGCTTATTTCTTTAAAGTGATGAGCCGCTTAGGCGACGGTTTATTCTGGTATGTCATGTTGGCCACAGTCTGGTTATGGCAGGGCCTGCTGTATGGATTGCAGATTATCTACTTGCTGTTAGGTGGATCGGTCGGTACGGGCATCTATAAACTGCTTAAAAGCAAAACCGTGCGTCCCCGTCCTTATCAGGTACATCAGGTGATTCGCTTGGGCGAGCGTCCGCTTGATCACTTTAGTTTTCCTTCCGGTCACACTTTGCACGCGGTCATGATTACCACAGTGCTGGGCTATATTCAGCCGCTACTGCTGGTGTTGATGTTACCTTTTACCATTCTGGTGGCGCTATCACGTATGGTGCTGGGGCTGCATTATCCAAGTGATGTGGCGGTCGGTGCACTAATTGGCGGTCTGGTGGCCAGCGGCATTATTTCGGCTGCGCCGTATCTGGAAATTGCGCTATAGCCCATTCACCGGCGGTACGGCCTGTCAAAGCTGGTACAGCATTTGCAAAATTTGCTAAAGTAGTGCATCACACTAAATTGCCTTAGGAATAGACATGGGTTTACGTTGGACAGATAGCATCGATATCGCCATTGAACTGTATGAAGCACATCCAGATGTCGATCCGCAATGGATCCGTTTTACTGACCTGCATGCCTGGGTTTGTGCACTTCCAGATTTTGAAGATGATCCGACCAAGTCAACCGAAGGTCTGTTAGAAGCCATTCAAATGGCATGGATTGACGAAGCACGTTAACAGCGACCTCAAAAAACCGATTTTTTTACAGATTAAACGCAGAAAAAAGCCCATTTTTCGGTATAATGCGGCAAAATTTCTGTCAACTTTGACTTTAAGGAGCCAATCATGGCTATCGAACGTACATTATCTATCGTTAAACCAGACGCAGTTGCTAAAAACGTAATCGGCGAAATCTTCGCACGTTTTGAAAAAGCGGGTCTTAAAATCGTTGCAACTAAAATGAAACACTTGACTCAAGCTGAAGCTGAAGGCTTCTACGCTGAGCACAAAGAACGTGGTTTCTTCGCTGACTTAGTTGCGTTCATGACTTCTGGTCCAGTTGTTGTTTCAGTTCTTGAAGGTGAAAACGCAGTTCTTGCTCACCGTGAAATCCTGGGCGCAACTAACCCTAAAGAAGCGGCTCCTGGCACTATCCGTGCAGACTTCGCTGTAAGCATCGACGAAAACGCTGCTCACGGTTCTGACTCTGTAGCATCTGCTGACCGTGAAGTTAACTACTTCTTCGCTCAAACTGAGATTGCTCCACGTACTCGTTAATACGCAGTATTCAAACCAGATAAGTGTTATTATACTTATCTGGTTTTTTTATTCTCTGAATAATCCCTCGCTCAGATCTTGAGCATCTCCTTTCATCCTCAGACATGATTTAGGTAATACACATGAGTAATGAAGTGGTCGCTTCATCTGCAACATCTGATGAGCAGCAACAATCTTTGTCCACTCCAGCGCAATCAACTTCTGTGCAGAAAGTGAATTTACTGGGCATGTCGCGTGCTGAGCTGGAAAAATTCTTCGAAGATTTAGGTGAGAAGAAGTTTCGTGCCGGCCAGGTGATGAAATGGATTCACCAGTATTTCGTGACCGATTTTGCCGAAATGACCAATATTTCAGGCAAGTTGCGCGCAAAACTGGAACAGATATGTGAAATTAAAGCGCCAGATGTGGTGCATAAAAACTATTCTAAAGATGGTACTCGTAAATGGGTGTTCCGTGTTGGTGATGGTGCGGGTTCCTTGGTCGAAACCGTGCTGATTCCTGCGGAAGATAAAACCGGTTCGCGTAAGACTTTATGTATTTCCTCACAGGTCGGCTGTGCGCTGGACTGTTCATTCTGCTCAACCGGTAAACAGGGCTTTCAACGCGACCTGACCCAAGCTGAAATTATTGGTCAGCTGTGGATGGCCAACTATTCCTATATGGAAGATGTGCCGGTTGCAGAGCGTGAGCGTTCGGTGACGAACGTGGTGATGATGGGCATGGGCGAGCCGCTGCTGAACTATGATGCGGTCTTAAACTCGATGCGTATTATGCTGGATGACTTCGCCTATGGCATGTCAAAACGCCGTGTAACGCTGTCGACCTCGGGTGTAGTGCCAAAAATTGACCAGCTGGCTGAAGATATTGATGTCGCGCTGGCGATTTCTTTACACGCCACCAACGATGAACTGCGCAATGAGCTGGTGCCAATCAACAAGAAATATCCACTGGAACAGCTGATTGCAGCCTGCCAGCGTTATATCAAAAAAGATGGCAACGAAAGTGCGCGTAAGCACGTGACCATTGAATATGTCATGCTCGATGGCGTGAATGACAGCATTGAACATGCCAAAGAGATGATCAAGCTGCTCAAAGACCTGCCAAGCAAAATCAATTTAATTCCGTTTAACCCGTTCCCGCATGCGCCATATGGCCGTTCAAGCCGGAACAGGATTATTTCTTTCCAAAAAACTTTGTCTGATGCCGGATTTGTGTGTACGATTCGTCAGACACGTGGTGATGATATTGATGCCGCGTGTGGCCAGCTGGTGGGACAGGTGGCAGACCGTACCCGTCGTGCGGAACAGTGGAAAAAGAAAGTTGCAGAGCGAAATGAAATTATGCGCTCTCAAGGATAATTAAATTTAGGGGGAGAGGTCCATTGACTAAGTTGATGTATAAATTCACAACCATCAGTACACTGTGTGTGGCTGCATGGATGAGCACCGGCTGTCAAACCACAACTCCTACTTTAAGTCCGAAAGATCCGGAAAAGGCAATTCAGGTGCGTACCCAGCTGGCGGCCGAGTATTTAAAATCGGGTGATTTAGACTCGGCCAAACGTGCCCTGGATCAGGCACTGGAAACAGATTCGCGTGATTCTATGGCCAATATGATGATGGGCGTGCTGCTACAGCAAGAAGGTAGCAAGCTGAATCTGGAGAAGGCCGATACGTATTTCAAGCGTGCCATCTCTGCCGATCCGAACAATGCGCAGGCGCGTAACAACTATGGTACGTATTTGTATCAGGTTGAACGCTATAATGATGCCATTGAACAGCTGAGTATTGCCGGGGCAACACTCGGTTATGATCAACGTTTTCGTGCATTGGAAAACGTGGGGCGGATTTACCTGAAACTGGGCGATATGGCGAATGCTGAAAAATCATTCAAGCAGGCTCTGCAGGCGAACCGTGACTCCTATGTTTCAATGTTAGAGTTGGCGGAAATTTTTTATTTCAACCAGCAGACTCCTGCAGCATCCAGAATGTATGAACAGTTTGTGCGTGCTGTGGGACAAAAAAATCAAGGTGCGCGTGCATTGTGGATTGGGATCCGTGTTGCACGAGCAAATGGCGATCAGTTGGGACAGCAGGTGCTGGTCAATCAGCTTCGGGCATTGTTCCCTGAAAGCCAGGAATATCAACGTTATTTGCAATTACAGCACAGTACTGAGGCCGTATGGAAGTAAATCCTAATTCACCGCAATCAAATACAAATGTAGCGCCCAATGCATTAGGAAATATCCAACGCCCAGGTGAGTATCTGCGTCAAATCCGTCAAAATCAGAAGCTTGAGCTTGAAGATGTGGCGCAAGAATTGAATATTCCGGTCAAAACCCTGACGGCGCTGGAGCAGGATGAATACAAGTCACTGCCTGAAGCGACCTTTATCAAGGGTTATTACCGCACCTACGCCAAATATTTAAAAGTCGATGCCACCAGTATCATCCAGCGTTTTGATGAAATCTATGCCAATGATACCGGCATGCTGCCGAATCATGCCCTGAATAATTCCCCAATTAAAATTATGGGCAAACTGCCTGGCTCGAATCGTGACCGTAACCGCAAATGGTTAAAGCGTATTGCGCTGGCGGTAGTGGTACTGGCCTTAATCTGGATTATCATCGCGGCCGTGCAAAACTGGTCATCTTCGCAGTCGAGCGACACCGAGCAGAATATTGTGCCAATGTCTGATGTCGAAATTATTAATTTAGACAACAGCAGTGCCGTGACCGGCGATCAGCTGTCTTTAAGCTTTAACCGTCCGACGTCGGTTCATATTGTGGATTCGACCGGGAAGGTGCTGGCCACTGGCCGTCAGGCGTCCAGCTTGAATTTAACTGGTGAGGCACCATTTCAGATTCGTTTAGATGATGCAACCGCAGTGTCATTAAGTCTAAACAATGAAAATATTTCATTGTCTCCATATACCGTCAATGGCAAAGCGGAATTCCGTTTGTCGCCTTAATGGCACAGAGTAGAGCGAAATCATGATTGAGAATCCAATTCGACGCCGTCCAACCCGTAAAATTCGTGTCGGTTCAGTCTATGTGGGCGGTGATGCGCCAATCAGCATTCAGAGTATGACCAATACCGAAACCTGTGATGTCGCTGCAACGGTTGCGCAAATTCAGCGCTGTGTTGATGCTGGTGCAGACATCATGCGGGTATCGGTGCCAAGCATGCAAGCTGCACAGGCTTTTGGTGAAATCCGTAAGCAGGTCTCTGTTCCTTTGGTTGCAGATATTCACTTCGACTATAAAATTGCTTTGGCTGTGGCCGATTTCGGCGCTGACTGTCTGCGGATTAACCCGGGTAATATTGGTTCGGAAGCGAAAATCCGTGAAGTGGTGGCTGCGGCCAAACATCATGATATTTCCATGCGGATTGGGGTCAATGCCGGTTCACTGGAAAAAGATATTCAAAAGAAATATGGCGAGCCGACCGGTGCGGCTCTGCTTGAATCGGCCATGCGCCATATTGATATTTTAGACCGTCTGGATTTCCAGGAATTTAAGGTCTCGGTGAAAGCATCGAATGTATTTTTAACCATGGATGCCTATCGTTTGCTGTCGCAGCAAATTGATAATCCGCTGCATTTAGGTGTGACTGAAGCGGGAATCTATCGGACCGGTTCGGTGAAATCAGCGATTGCCTTAGGTGGCCTGCTGATGGAAGGCATTGGCGACACCATGCGTATTTCCCTGGCAGCAGAGCCGGAAGAAGAAGTCAAAATTGGCTTTGATATTTTAAAATCGCTCGGCCTGCGTTCTAATGGCATTAACTTCATTGCCTGCCCAAGCTGTTCACGTCAGGAATTTAACGTGATTAAAGCCATGCAGATGTTGGAAGAGCGTCTGGAAGATGTCCGCACCCCAATGGATGTGTCGGTGATTGGCTGTAAAGTTAACGGTCCGGGCGAAGCCAAAGAAGCTGATATTGGCGTGGTAGGTGCAAGTCCGCGTTCACTGGTGTATCGTAATGGTGAAAAGAGCCATTTAATTGATACCAATCAATTGGTTGATGAAATCGAAACAATGGTTCGTCAACGTGTTAAAGAGCTTGAAGAAGCTAAGTCAAAAGAGATTATTCGCACAGGTTTTTCTGAGTAGATCATGAGTTCAATCGTCGCAATCAAAGGTTTTAATGACATTCTCCCAACCCAGACCCCGGCTTGGAGACGTCTGGAACAGCATCTGTCCAGTCTTATGGATGCTTATGGTTATCAGCAAATCCGTTTGCCGATGGTTGAGCAGACCCATCTGTTCAAGCGTTCCATTGGTGATGCAACCGATATCGTTGAAAAAGAAATGTACACCTTCCTGGACAAAGGCAATCCGCCAGAGTCATTGACTTTACGTCCGGAAGGTACGGCAGGCTGTGTACGTGCCATGCTTGAGCATAACCTGCTGCGCGGTGCAACGCCTCGCGTGTGGTATATCGGCCCAATGTTCCGTTATGAAAAACCGCAAAAAGGCCGTTATCGCCAGTTCCATCAGTTTGGTGTGGAAACTTTTGGTGTCGCTACCCCAGATATGGATGCCGAGCTGATTTTAATGACCGCGCGTTTATGGAAACGTATGGGCGTTGCAGATAAAGTTCAACTTGAACTGAATACTTTAGGTGAGTCAGATGAACGTGCCGCGTATCGCGCCGCCTTGGTTGAGTTCCTGGAAACGCACAAAGCCGATCTCGATGAAGATTCTCAGCGCCGTTTAAGCACCAACCCGCTGCGTATTCTGGACTCTAAAGATGCCAAAACTCAGAGCATCCTGGAAAATGCACCAAAACTTCACGACTTTATGGGTGAAGACACCATGGCGCATTTTGCCCTGTTGCAGCAGTATCTGACTGATGCCGGTGTCAGCTTCGTGATTAATCAAAAATTGGTCCGTGGTCTGGATTATTACAACAAAACCGTATTTGAATGGACCACTACCCATTTGGGTTCACAAGGGACAGTGTGTGCCGGTGGCCGTTATGATGGTCTGGTGGGGCAGTTAAAAGGCAAGCCAGAACAGTCGGTTCCGGCAGTTGGTTTTGCCATGGGTATGGAGCGTTTATTGCTTCTACTGGAACAGGTCGAAGACAACAGCCCAAGCCGCGACTGTGAAATGTTCCTGGTGGCCGATCCGGCATCACAAGGTAAAGCACTGGTGCTGGCCGAGCAGATTCGTGACCAACTTGAAGCCAGTGGTAGCGCCATTCGTTTGAAAGTCGGCTCGCAAGGCTCGATGAAAAGCCAGATGAAAAAAGCCGACCAGTCGGGTGCACTGTATGCTTTAATTCTGGGTGAGCGTGAGTGGGAAAACCAGCGCTTCGCCGTTAAAGAACTGGCCACTGCCGAGCAGTTGGATGTAGCTGTGGCAGAGATTGTGCCATTTATGATTGAAAAATTTTCTTCAAAATAAGCCAAAGAATATAAGGAAAAGGGTAATTCAATGAGCGCATTAAGTGATGATGAACAACTTGATCATTTAAAATCATTCGCTAAGAAATATGGTTCTGCAATTATTAGCGGGATTTTGATTGCGCTGATTGCCTTTTTCGGATGGCAATACTGGCAGAAGAAAAACCTGGCTGAAGATCAGACCAACACCGCCAAAGTCCAGCAACTGATGGACGAGGCGCGTGCGACTGAAGGCGATGACAAGGCTTTCCAGAATCTGTCGACCACGGCCGATAAGATTGTGAAAGAAGCACCAGATTCCGTCCAGGCCATTCAGACCCAGTTCTTAATGGCGAAACTGGCCTATGATCAGGGCGATTATGCCGGTGCAGAAAAAGCCTTAAAGAAAGTTGAAAATTCTAAAGTCGATGACGCCGGCTTAATGCAGGTATTAAAACTGCGTTTGGCCTATGCGCAATTGGCACAAAAGAAATATGATGAGGCACTGAAAACCTTGTCTGCCGTCAACGATCCTGCCTTTAAAGCAACAGCTGAAGAAGCGCGTGGTGATGTGTACGTGGCGAAAAACGATATTGAAAATGCTAAAAAAGCGTATCAGAACGCATGGAATGCGTTACTTGAACGTCAACAGGAACGTCAAATTTTACAAATTAAACTCGAAAGTGTCGGCGTTTTAGTTGATGATCCTGAAATTGAACGTCCTGTAATCGACACACAAGTGGATGAAACTGAATGAATAGAAAATATAAGATCCCGTTTGCACTAACTGTTTTAAGCCTTGCATTGGCTGGCTGTTCAAGCAACAGCATTAAAGTTGAAAAAGTAAAACCGAATCCTTTGCCAAAACTGCAACAGGCCAAAACCCTGGTGCCTGTATTTTCTCAAAACACCTCATCGACTGCTGAGGAAGATCCGCTGCGTTTACAGCTAGATGTCGATAATGGCGTAGTATTTAGTATTGATCCTAAAGGTGAAGTGGCGGCCTATCGTGGCAAGCAGCGTTTGTGGCAAACCGAAGTCAGCAAACAGGGGCTCAGCTCAGGTGTAGAAGCGGCAGAAGGTCTGGTGATTGTTGGGAATCAGAAAGGCCAACTGTTTGCACTGGATCAGGCCACAGGTGAGAAAAAGTGGACCGCACAATTGACTGGGGCTATTCTGGCACCTTCGCTGGTGCATGCCAACCGTGTGGTGACTATCAGCAATGATGGTATTGTCTATGCGCATAACCTGGCGACTGGCCAGCAAATGTGGACTTACAATTTGCCGAATGTCCAGTTTAGCCTACGTGGTAGCGCTGCACCGGTAGCGGTTGATCCGCGTACCGTGCTGGTAGCAACCGCCAATGCTTATATTTATGCAATTGATGTGGTGACCGGTACGCCACGTATGCAGCGCCGTGTGGCCATCAGTGAAGGTCGCTCCGATATTCAGCGTTTAAATGATATTGATGGCGATCCGGTAGTAGCTGGCCAGTTACTGGTCACTACCAGCTTCCAGGGCCAGGTGACCGTCACTGATCTGGCTTCACAGCAAGTGGTTTGGAGCGAAGACCTGAGCAGCATCAAACGTCCGGAAGTGGTCGGCAATGGGGTTTTTGTCGCCAGTGCCGATGGCCGTTTAGTGGCTTATGAAATTACCAGTGGCCAGAAGCTGTGGGAAAATGACCAGTTGCTTAACCGTCGTTTAAGTAACCCGGTAATGCTGGGTCAGGACCTGGTGGTGGGAGATATGGATGGTGTCTTGCATCTGTTTAACCCGAGCAACGGTCAGCTGATTGGTCGCGCCAAAACCAGCGGTGAAGTGCGTTCTTTACGTGTCATCGACAACCAGTTATATGTTGGTACGCAAAAGGGTGCATTCAGCATTTGGCAGAACCGTTAACTTTTTGTTGCCTTATGTTAAACTAGGCGACAATTTCCGTATTTTTTAACGCGGGGTGATTGAATGTTCAATGCCCCGTGTTTTTATTCAGGTCTTTGACTGAAATTTTTTCTTCCCATTTGTTTCTGATGTTCAGACCCGTGTAGTGGACTGATCTCAAATAAAGGTTAATCTATGAAACCCGTAATTGCGCTCATTGGTCGTCCGAACGTCGGAAAATCAACGTTGTTTAACCAGATCACCAAGAGTCGTGATGCTCTGGTCGCAGACTTTGCCGGCCTGACGCGTGACCGTAAATATGGTGATGCGACCTATCAGAATAAATCCTTCATCGTGGTCGATACCGGCGGTATTGGCGAATCTGAAGGTGGTATCGATTCTTACATGGCCGAGCAGTCGAAAACCGCCATCCATGAAGCCGATATGATCATCTTCGTGGTCGATGCACGTGCCGGTTTGCTGGCTTCGGATGAGCAGATTGCCCGTGAACTGCGTACGCTGGGTAAAAAAGTCTTTCTGGTGGCCAACAAGGTCGATGGCGTACATGCAGAAGCCGCGCTGGTTGAATTCTTTAAACTGGGGATGGGCGAGCCAATGCAGGTGGCCGCCAGCCATGGTCGCGGTGTCCAGCAGATGCTGGAAGAAGTGCTGCAAGATGTGCCGGAAGATGAAAACCCGGAAGAGCGTGATGAAGACACGGGTCTGCGTTTAGCGATTATTGGTCGTCCGAACGTGGGCAAATCGACGCTGGTGAACCGTTTGCTGGGTGAAGAGCGCGTGGTTGCTTTTGACCAGCCGGGCACAACACGTGACTCGATTTATATTCCGTTTGAACGTGAAGGGCGTAAATACACCCTGATTGATACTGCCGGTGTACGCCGTAAAGGCAAGGTCGATGAAATGATCGAGAAATTCTCGATTGTAAAAACCTTGCAGGCGATGAAAGATGCCAACGTGGTGGTTGTAGTGGTCGATGCCCGTGAAGGGATTGTCGAGCAGGACCTGCACCTGATTGGTTATGCGCTGGAAGCTGGCCGTGCCATGGTGATTGCGATCAATAAATGGGACAACATGTCTGAATATGATCGCAAGCAGTGTAAGCTGGATGTCGAGCGCCGCTTTGACTTTATTCCTTGGGCGCGTATTCACCTGATTTCAGCGCTGCATGGCACTGGGGTGGGTGATCTTTATCCGTCGATTCATCGTGCTTATGAGTCTTCGCGCTTAAAAGTATCTCCGGCCAAACTGACTCAAATCCTGAATGATGCAACTGAAGCGCACCATCCGCCAAAAGTGCAGGGTCGTGCCATTAAAATGCGTTATGCACACATGGGTGGTCAGAACCCGCCAACGATTGTAATTCACGGGAACAAGGTTGATAAAACTCCGGCTGATTATCGTCGTTACCTGGAAAACGTGTTCCGTAAGGTCTATAAGCTAGAAGGAACTCCGGTGAAGATTGAATTTAAAACCTCTGAGAACCCGTTTGAAGGACGTAAATCACAGGTGGATGAACGTACTGCTGCGCGTCGTCGTCGTTATGTACAGAAGTTTAAGAAAGCCGAGAAGAAATTTAAACGCGGTTAAGCGGTTTTTCGCTTGATACAAAAAAGCCCGAATCAGATTCGGGCTTTTTTATGGTCATCAGTTTCTAGTCTGGACGGCGTGCCAGCCACATATTGCTATAACGATTCACCCACTGCGGGCTTAGGCGCGACAGGGTAAACAGGAATTTGCTTTTTAGTCCGACCGGCTGATGGGTGGCGGTAAATAACGAGCTTTTTCGCGTAACACAACTGAAAATTTCATCGGCCACATCTTCCGCGCTTAAATGTACCCCCATATTTTGAATAGTGCCGGCATCCATATCTTTGACCATGGCGGTTTGCACAAACAGCGGCATCACATCCAGCACCCGGATACCGTATTTTTGCCATTCAACATCCAGCCCTTCGCTTATACCGCGTACCGCAAATTTACTGGCTGAATACGACACCAGATCGGCCTGTCCATAAATGGCCGAAGCCGACGACAGGTTCACCACCCGGGCAAAAGTCGCCTGTTTTAAATAAGGCAGTGCTGCATGACAGCCATTCAGCACCCCATTGACATTAACTTGCATGGTACGCTGATGCGCCTGAATCTCGGTGTCTTCAAAAGCACCCGAATATAAAATGCCGGCATTGTTGACTAAAATATTCAGCTCGCCAGCCCAGTCTACAAAACGCGCCAAAGCCGTTTGCCACTGCGCATAATCCGCGACATCCAGCCCGCCGGCTTGCGCATTGGGACCTAGCTGCTGCGCCAGTTGCTCGGCCTGTGCAACATTTAAATCATAAATTCCGACTTTATAACCCGCCTGATAAAATAAGCGGGCCACTGCTGCACCAATGCCTTGTGCTGCACCACTAATGAAGATACTGTGCATGTGGCTAACTCCTTGTGTTTTTGTTTTTCAAAGTGTTGTTCTGTTGAGAGCATAGCAAATATTTTTATGTAGATGATGGTTAAAGAAGGTAGAAATCGGCATGGATCAGTTATTGGCAGTGATGAAACAGCTTCGTGAGCAATGCCCATGGGACCAGAAGCAGACCCCGGAATCGCTGACCAGGTATGCAATTGAAGAAGCCTATGAAGTCGAAGCGGCCGTGCGCAGTGGTCATGCTCAGGACGTCAAAGAAGAACTGGGTGATCTATTGCTGCAAGTGGTATTCCAGTCGCAAATGTATAGCGAGCAGGGTGCTTTTGACTTTCGGGATGTGGTGCAGGCCATTACCGATAAAATGATTCGCCGTCATCCGCATGTATTTCAGCCCGAGCAGTTTGCGGCCTTAAGCCCGGAAGATGTCAGTGCATTGTGGCAGCAGATCAAACAGCGGGAAAAAGCCGGCAAACCTGCATCGCGCTTATCTGAGGTCAAACATGGCCCGGCCATTCAGCAGGCGCAGCAGTTACAGCACAATGTCGCACAGATTGGCTTTGATTTTCCCGATGTCACTGGCGCGATGCAGAAAGTCGATGAAGAGTTGCAGGAGTTGAAACAGGCGGTGGATCGGCAAGATTCCGACGAAATTCTGGATGAGCTGGGTGACTGTTTATTTTCTTTAATTAATGTTGGCCGTAAACTGAATCTGTCCAGCGAAATGGCTTTGCTGAGTACCGTACATAAATTTAGAACCCGCTTTGCTTTCATTGAACAGCAGTTACAACAGCAGCATAAAAATATAGAACAGGTGTCGTTGGCTGAAATGGATCAGCTGTGGGAGCAGGCAAAACAACAATTAAAATGACAGAGTGACCATGACAAGAAGAATAAGATTTCAACACGCTCAAGCTCTAATTCAACTGGCGTTAATGTTCTGCCTGTTTTGTAGTTTTTTCGCGCTGCAAAATGCGCAGGCAGAAAATTATGATGCGCGTTATCTGCAATGGAAGGCTGAACAAGAGGCGATTGATGCCCGCTTAAGCTCGTCGGCTTCTACGAAGACTTCCCAACCCCGTTCAGCTAGCGCAGGCAGTAGTGAAAAAATTAATCTGAATATGGCAACAGCCGCGCAATTACAGCAATTATCTGGCGTGGGACAAAAGAAGGCGGAAGCTATTATTGAGTACCGCAATCGGCATGGAAAATTCAAACGGATTGAAGATTTACAGTTAGTCAAAGGGATTGGACCGGCATTATTGGCCAAAAACCGGCACCGGCTGGGTATTTAATCGGGTCTGATCATCGGCCAACACCGCATCAGCCGGGCCCGAGTATTGAGATAATCAAATTGCCCTTTGATTGTGTTAGAGATATGATTAGCGTCATCTAATCTATTTTACGTTCAGACGTAGGAGACAGCGTCTTTTGCAAACTTTGCGCGCGTCAAAATGTGGTTTATCAACCACGCAATTACCTGCTTACATTCTAGATGTTATTGATGCTTTAACCAAAGCTGGCTATGAAGCTTATATCGTTGGTGGTGGTGTTCGTGACCTGATGTTGGGCCTGAATCCGAAGGATTTTGATGCCGTGACCAATGCCACGCCATCTCAGGTCAAAGAGGTGTTCGGACGCCGCTGTCGCATTATCGGACGCCGCTTTGAGCTGGCTCATGTCTATTCTGGACGTGAACTGGTGGAAGTTGCTACCTTCCGTGCACCGCCGAAAAGAGCGGTGACCTCTGCTGCGGGCATGATTTTAAGAGACAATAACTGGGGCACGATTGAGCAGGATTTTGCCCGTCGTGACTTCAGTATCAATGCTTTGTATTACCAGCCACGTAAAGGAATCGTGCTGGATTTCTGTCATGCAGTTGATGACATTAAATCCAAAACCTTGCGTCTGCTTGGGGATCCGACCGTCCGTTTTGAAGAAGATCCGGTGCGGATGCTGCGGACCTTACGTTTTGCGGCCAAGCTGAATTTCAATATTGATCCGGCCATTCTGGAGATTTTTACTCCGGAAATGACTCAGTTGCTGCGCGATGTTTCTCCGCACCGTCTGTATGATGAATCGCAAAAACTGTTCACCATGGGGCATTTAAATCGCGTCTTGCCGATGCTAATCGACTTCGGTATCTGGCGTCAGCTTTTTGCCGACATCAAGCCGGACATCACTCCCTTTATTGAACTGGCTGCAAAAAATACCGATCAGCGCATTGCGATTGGCAAAACCATCAACCCGGCCTTTTTCTATGCGGTGCTGCTGTGGAAGCCATTTTTAGAGCGCTGTGATTTTTATCTATCCAAAGGGGTAATTCCGGCAGAAGCACGTGCACAGGCTGGGCTGGATGTGTTGAAACGTCAGGCCACCCGCACGGTGATTCCGCGTTTTGCCGAAACCTTTATTCGTGAAGTCTGGGAAATGCAAACCCGTTTGCTGAATCCAAAACCTCAGCAAATTGCTGCCCTGTCCAACCATGCACGTTTCCGTGCCGGTTTCGACTTTTTGCTGCTGCGTGAAAGATCTGGCGATGCCCAGACTCAAGAGATGGGTACGTGGTGGGATCAGTACCAGACCATGAGCACCGATGAAAAAGAACGTGCCATTGGCCAGTACAACCGTCAGCGGGCCAAGAGCCGTCGCAAAGCTGCACAGGAAGAACATCTGGAGCAGCAGCTGAATGCCGCGCAGACCGCCGAAATTGAACCGCTGGTGAATGAGCCGGAGCCACGCAGCCGCCGTGCCCGTAAAGCCAAACAGCAGGAAGATGCCCGTGCCCAAGTTGCATCAACATCATCAAGCAATGGCTCGGGGATTGGTGCAGACCATCCAATTCTGAAGCGCAAGCGGGTACAACGGGATTTAAGTCAGGTTATTTTCGGGCCAACACAATGAGTAGGGTGGCTTATATTGGCCTGGGTAGTAACCTGGGCGATTCACGCCAGATTCTGACCGAAGCTGTACACAAGCTGGCAACGTTGGGTCAGGTCAAAACCTCTAAACTGTATCAAAGTCCGCCAATGGGGCCACAAGACCAGCCGAATTATTTAAATGCGGTGGTACAGCTGCGTACAGATTTACCGGCGCTGGAATTGCTGGATCAGCTGCAGCGTTTTGAGCAGGAAGCCGGACGGGTGCGTTTACGCCATTGGGGTGAACGCACGCTCGATCTGGATTTACTCCTCTATGGACAGGAGCAGATTCAGCATGAACGTCTGACTGTGCCGCATGTCGGCGTTTTAGAACGCGATTTCGTGGTCATTCCATTACTGGATTTAGACCCCGAACTGCGTGTGCATACGCAATTATTAAAAGACTTGCCGTTCATTCAACAGCCCGCACTGGATGTGCTGGACCATGAACACTGGGCAAATATTTAAAGTGATTTTTAGCATGTTCTATGCTTTTCCTAGAGGAACATCTCCATGATTAGTCTCAGTGACTTAAGACAATTTAAAGCCGATGGTCGCAAATTCTCCTGCCTGACTTGTTATGATGCGAGTATGGCCAAGGCAATGGAAATTGCTGAAATTGATAGTATTTTAATTGGCGACTCGCTGGGGATGTCGATTCAGGGCCGTGACTCTACCTTGCCGGTGACCGTTGAAGATATGGCCTATCATACGGCAGCAGTGCGTCGTGGCAATCAGCATGCCTTTATCATGACCGATCTGCCATTTATGAGTTATGCCACCTTGAATGATGCACTGCAAAGCTCGAAAGCGGTAATGCAGGCCGGTGCGCAAATGGTCAAAATGGAAGGTGGTGCCTGGCTGGCTGAAACCGTAGAAGTGCTGACCCGTAACGGAATTCCAGTGTGTGTGCATTTGGGCCTGACGCCGCAATCGGTACATGTCTTTGGCGGTTATAAACTCCAGGCGCGTACCCGTGAAGCGGCGGACAAGTTGATTGCCGACTGTCAGGCGGTGGTTGATGCCGGTGCTGCGCTGTTATTGCTGGAATGTGTACCGGCGCAGCTTGGTCATGAAATTAGCGCCCTGTTCCCGCATATTCCGGTAATTGGAATTGGTGCCGGTGCAGACACCGATGGTCAGGTGCTGGTGGTGCAAGATATGCTGGGTCTGACGTTTGGCCGCGTTGCCAAATTTGTACGGAACTTTATGAAAGAGCAGTCTGGTGAAACAGCCATTTTAGATGCCTTCAAAGCCTATCATGCTGCGGTACAAGACGGTTCTTTCCCGGCACGTGAACAAACTTTCCAAGTTGAGTTGTAAAACATGAAAACAGAAACCACGATTCAGGGATTGGCAGCCTCATTAAATCCTGCACGTGCAGCGCGTAAAATTATTGGTTTTGTCCCGACCATGGGCAATTTGCATGAAGGCCATCTGAGCCTGGTGCGTGAAGCGCGTCAATTATGTGATGTGGTGGTGGTCAGCATCTTCGTGAACCCGATTCAGTTTGGTCCAAATGAAGACTTTGACAACTATCCACGGACCTTGGAACAAGACAGTCAATTGCTGGCAGAAGCCGGTTGTGACATCGTATTTGCACCTTCTGTCGAGCAAATGTATGGCAAAAACCCGCGCTTAACCAACATCAGTGTGTCTGAAATTACCGAAGACCTGTGTGGTTTGCAGCGTCCGGGACATTTTGATGGCGTCGCGGTGGTGGTGACCAAGCTGTTTAATATTGTGCAGCCGAACTATGCCTTCTTTGGCCAAAAAGATTATCAACAGCTGGCGGTGATCCGTCAGTTTGTACGTGACCTGAATATTCCGCTGGAAGTGATTGGCGTGCCAATTGTCCGGGCAGAGGATGGTCTGGCCCTTAGTTCCCGTAACGGTTATTTAAGTGAACAGGAACGTAAAACGGCACCAGTAATTTATCAAAGCCTGAAAAATGCTGAACAGGCACTGCAACAGGGTGAAAAGCTGTCAGAAGTGTTAGCGAATATTAAGGCAGCATTGACGCAGGCCGGCTTTGTTGTGGACTATGTAGAGGCACGTACACCTGAACTGCAAAAAATTGATGAATTTAATCAAGAGATTGTTTTGTTCGTGGCGGCAAAATTGGGAAGCACCCGCTTAATTGATAATATGCAGATCAAACCGACTGCATAGCTCAGCAATGGAAAGGACAGCCTTGTCATGAAGCGTATTTTGATTGTGACCGGACAATCAGGTTCAGGAAAATCCTCGGCTTTGCAGGTTCTCGAAGACCTCGGATATTACTGTATTGATAACCTTCCTCTGGCATTGCTGCCCGAAATTGTGGCCAAGCTTGATCTGGAAAATAATCTGGAACAGCTGGCGCTAGGGGTCGATGTACGCAGTACCCGCGCCAATTTGCAGGAATTTGACCAGGTGTTTGAACAGTTGCAAGGTCATGGCTCGGTCGATATTATTTATCTGACTGCCCAAGATCAGGAGCTGATCACCCGCTTTAGTGCTTCGCGCCGTCCGCATCCTCTGGCCAGCCGGTTTAAAAGTCTGCATCAATGCATTCAGGAAGAAAAAGTCCTGCTTATGCCGATTCAGCTGCGCTCCACGGTGCACATTGATACCACCGACAAGAGTGTGCATGACTTAAAGCATACCTTGCTGTCGAAGCTGGGTCAGACCGATAAACTGATTGTGATTTTGCAATCTTTTGGCTACAAGCATGGTATTCCGCTGGATGCCGACTATGTCTTTGATATCCGGCATTTGCCGAACCCACATTGGGATCTGTCTTTGCGCAAATATTCCGGGCTGGATGAGCCGGTGCAACAGTTTCTGGAACAGCATGAACAGACCAATGAAATGTTCCAGGATATTTATCAGTTTTTAAATAAATGGCTGCCTGCATTTGCAGAAGGGCATCGTCATTATATGACCATCTCTATTGGCTGTACCGGTGGGCAGCACCGATCTGTTTATATGGTGGATAGACTAAAAAAGGCACTTGAGGCACAATGGTCTATTCAAGTCTTACACCGGGAAATGAAGCACTGGTCATGATTGACACAACTGTTGACGTAATTAATAAACTAGGTTTACATGCGCGTGCATCAGGCAAACTGATTGAAGTCACCACGAAATTCCGTTCGTCCATTCAAATTGGCAAAGGTGACAAGTTGGTCGATGCAAAAAATATCATGTCCCTGCTCATGCTCGGCGCAGGTAAGGGCACAACTTTACGTTTAGTGATTGAAGGTGCAGATGAAGAACAAGCTTTATCTGAAATTCAGGCACTTTTTGCAGCAAAATTTTACGAGGCAGATTAATCGTGGCACGTCGACCGCACCGTTTTACCGAAGATGATTTCGAATCTTTAGAAGGACGTGCAAGTAAAACTGAACAGAAAAAAGCCGTACAGCGTATGGCGGCTTTGGGCGAGCAGTTGGCTCAACTGAACCCGAAGCAAATTCAAAAGCTTCCTGTAGATGAGCGTTTAATTGATGCACTCATTGAAGTGCAGAATATCAGTTCGCATGAGGCGCGTCGCCGTCAGTTCCAGCGGATTGGGAAACTGCTGCGCAATGAAGATGAATCGGTAATTCTGTCTTATTTAACCCCGCAGCAAGGTGCCAAGAAAACCGCGCAGTTACAACGCTGGGTCGAGCGGATTATTAAAGATGGCGATCCGGTAATTAATGATTTCTGTAAAACCTATAATGCGGCAGAGCGACATACCCTGCGCCAGCATGTGTTGCGCATTCACCGTGACCTGAAAGAGGAAATGCCGGAAGCAGAACTGGAAGCATCCAAGTTAAAACTGTTTAACTATGTGCAGCAAGTGGCGCTGTTATCTGACAATTAAGCTAATCAGACTTCATCTGGTCTGGAGCTATAAAAAACGACTCGATGGAGTCGTTTTTTATTGCGGTTCATTTTTCGGTGACTGCTTTAAAAACGGGCACTATGACCCGTATCAACATCTCGGCTGGCTTTAACCGAACTCGCCAACAGCGCGTTCTTTGGCCCATTCACGTAATACAAACTTCTGTAATTTGCCGGTCGAGGTTTTAGGAATCTCGGTAATCACCACTTCTTTTGGCACTTTAAAGCGCGCCAGATGCTGCTGGCAGAAGGCAATGATTTCATCTTCGGTCACGGTTTTGCCTTCTTTAATTTCAATAAAGGCGCACGGCACTTCCTGCCAGCGCGGATCCGGTTTGGCCACCACTGCCGCGGTGAGGACCGCAGGGTGCTGATACAACACTTCTTCAACTTCCAGCGAGGAAATATTTTCACCGCCGGAAATAATCACATCCTTGGAGCGGTCGGTAATTTTGGCATAGCCATCCGGCTGGCAAACGGCCAGGTCGCCGGTATGGAACCAGCCACCGGCAAAGGCTTCGGCCGTCGCTTCCGGATTTTTTAAATAGCCTTTCATCACGATATTGCCACGGAACATAATTTCGCCCATGGTTTCGCCATCGTTCGGTACCGGCTGCATGGTCTCCGGGTCGAGGACTTTCATGCCATCTTGCAGCGGATATGGCACGCCTTGGCGTGAATGCAATTGTGCCTGTTCCTGAATGGTCAGTTCGGACCAGCCAGCTTGTGATGCACATAGCGCCGATGGGCCATAGGTTTCCGTTAAACCATAAACATGGGTCACGTTAATGCCCAGATTACGCATCCCTTCAATAATTGCCGCAGGTGGTGCAGCACCGGCCACCATGACTTCTACGCGATGCTCAATTTTAATCTGTTGCTGTTCCGGAGCATTAATCAGCATCGACAGTACAATCGGTGCGCCGCAGAAGTAATCAACTTTGTGTTCTGCAATCAGTTTAAAAATCAGCTCAGGATCAACTTTACGCAGGCAGATATTGGTACCGCCATTGGCTGCCATGGTCCAGGCAAAACACCAGCCATTGCAGTGGAACAGCGGCAAGGTCCATAAATAGGTGGCACGTGGGGTCATGCCGCAGGCAATAATATTACTGGCCGCATTGATATAAGCCCCGCGATGATGATAGACCACGCCTTTCGGGTTGCCGGTGGTGCCAGAGGTATAGTTCAGGCTAATCGCATCCCATTCATCTTGTGGGAGTGACCATTCAAAATTGGCATCGCCTTCAGCCAGCCAGTCTTCATATTCAATCTGGCCAATTGGGGCAGTAAAGCACTGCTCATACAGCTCATCTTCAACATCAATGACAAAAATTTCTTGTGGTACCAGCGCCAACGCTTCTTTGGCCACGGCGGAAAATTCCGGATCAACCAGTAACACTTTGGATTCGGCATGTTCCAGCATAAAGGCCAGACTTTTGGCATCGAGCCGGGTGTTGAGGGTATTGAGGACGGCGCCTGTCATCGGTACGGCAAAATGTGCTTCCAGCATGGCTGGTACGTTCGGGAGTAAGGTGGACACGGTATCATTCTTGCCGACCCCCAGCTGTTGTAGCTGATGGGCAAACTGGCGGCAGCGCTGATATTTTTCTCGCCAGGTAATGCGGCGTTTACCGTGAATAATGGCATCCTGATGCGGGTAGATATAAGCAGCGCGTTCAAGGTATCTCAGTGGAGACAAGGCCACGAAATTGGCAGGGGTACGCGGTAATTGATCATATGCGCTAACCATTATTATTACTCCCTAATCATATTTATTGTTTATCTGGTTTAAAGATATTCATTTCAGTGCAGGCTTGCAGTTATTCTTTAGTCGAGTGAGCGGTATTGCAGCTAAATAGGCACGCTATCACCTGAAATATAAACCTTTTTTGATCCGGTAAAATTGTATGGAGATATTTCTTTTTTATCTGGGTGTAGCTGATGATGGCAGTTGCAGATAGATTGGCCAGATCAGCATATAAAAAGCCACATCATCCGTTTGACCGGTAAATCCGGAAATAAAATTGGCCCATGCAGCACATTTTTTTAAATCGGAAAAAATTAAGCATAAACACGAGGCTTAATTTGAATTTTCTCGGAGAAAAGGTTTAATCACCGCGCCAAGACGTGTAAAATTCTAGTCGATTTTTTATTTACCACCGTTTTTTATCTTTTGAGGTTCTCCTCGATCATAATCTCGCGGTGACATGCTCCATGGTACGGGGCATCACTCCTTAAGGATTTTCTATGCCAATTATCACTTTGCCGAATGGTGATCAAAAACAATTTGATCAAGCCGTATCTGTGATGGAAGTTGCACAAAGCATCGGCCCAGGTCTTGCCAAAAATACTGTGGCAGGTCGTGTGAACGATCGTTTAGTCGATGCCTGCGATTTAATTACTGAAGATGCCACCTTACAAATCATCACACCGAAAGACGAAGAAGGGGTCGAAATTATTCGTCACTCTTGTGCGCACCTGGTGGGCCATGCGGTAAAACAATTGTTCCCTGAAGCAAAAATGGTGATTGGTCCAGTCATTGAAGAAGGTTTCTACTATGACATCTGGATGCCACGTCCATTTACTTTAGATGACATGGCGGCCATCGAAGAGCGTATGAAAAAGCTCATCGACCAGGACTACGATGTTGTGAAAAAAATGACCCCGCGTGATGAAGTCATTGCTGAATTCACTGCGCGTGGCGAAGAATACAAACTGCGCCTGATTGCAGACATGCCTGAAGAAACTCAAATGGGCTTGTACTACCATCAGGACTATCTGGATATGTGCCGTGGTCCGCACGTACCAAATACCAAATTCTTAAAATCATTCAAGCTGACCAAAATCTCGGGTGCTTACTGGCGCGGTGATGCCAAAAACGAGCAGCTGCAACGGATTTATGGTACCGCCTGGGCTGACAAGAAACAGCTGGCTGCCTACATCAAACGTATTGAAGAAGCAGAAAAGCGTGACCACCGTAAAATTGGTAAAGCCTTAGACCTTTTCCATATGCAGGAAGAAGCACCGGGTATGGTGTTCTGGCATCCAAATGGCTGGACCATTTACCAGGTGCTGGAACAGTACATGCGTAAAGTGCAGCAGGACAACGGTTATCAGGAAATCCGTACCCCGCAGGTGGTCGATTTCACCCTGTGGGAAAAATCGGGTCATGCGGCGAACTATGCGGAAAACATGTTTACCACGCATTCTGAAAACCGTAACTACGCAGTGAAGCCAATGAACTGCCCATGTCACGTGCAGGTGTTTAACCAGGGCCTAAAGTCGTATCGTGATTTACCAATCCGTCTGGCAGAATTTGGTTCATGTCACCGTAACGAGCCATCGGGTTCATTGCACGGTATTATGCGGGTACGTGGTTTCACGCAAGATGACGCGCATATTTTCTGTACCAAAGAGCAGATTGGCCAAGAGGTTGCTGACTTTATTCAGTTAACCTTAGATGTCTACAAAGACTTTGGCTTTGAAGATGTGCAAATGAAGTTATCGACTCGTCCTGAAAAACGTGTGGGTGATGATGCACTGTGGGATCTGGCAGAAAAATCACTGGCCGATGCTTTGGATGCAGCGGGTCTGGCCTGGGAACTACAGCCGGGTGAAGGCGCATTCTATGGTCCGAAAATTGAATTCTCATTGAAAGACTGCTTAGGCCGTGTATGGCAGTGCGGTACCATTCAGTGTGACTTTAACTTGCCAGAACGTTTAGATGCTTCTTATGTGACGGAAGATAACGACCGTGATCAGCCGGTAATGTTACACCGTGCGATTCTTGGAAGTTTTGAGCGTTTTATTGGTATACTTATTGAGCATTATGCAGGCTTTATGCCACCTTGGTTATCGCCAACACAAGCCTGTGTAATGAATATTACCGACGCGCAAGCTGAAGCCTGTGGGTCAGTCGTCGAGAAACTGAAAGAAAACGGTATTCGTGCGATTTCTGACTTGAGAAATGAGAAAATCGGCTTTAAGATTCGTGAACGTACTTTAGAGCGTATTCCTTACTTGCTGGTTCTTGGCGACCGTGAAGTAGAGGAAGGTACAGTGAACGTGCGTACCCGCTCAGGAAAAAATTTGGGTACTATGTCAATTGATGCTTTCGTTGACCTAGTAAAAGCAGCCGTTGCCGAACGCGGCCGGTACATTGTGGAGTAAGAAAGATTAAACAGCCTGACCGTAACCAACAACAAGGTGCTAAGAGTAACCGCCCTGCAATTAATGACGAGATCCGTGCAAAAGAAGTACGCCTCGTTGCAGCGGATGGTGAACAAAAAGGAATTGTTTCTTTAGCGGAAGCATTGCGTGCTGCAGAGGATGCAGATCTTGACCTCGTTGAGATTGTGGCAAATGCAGAGCCGCCTGTTTGTAAAATCATGGATTACAACAAGCACTTGTTTGACCTGAAGCAAAAGCAAAAAGATGCCAAGAAAAAGCAGCATCAAGTGCAGGTAAAAGAAATTAAATTGCGCCCAGCAACCGATGTAGGTGACTACAACGTAAAACTGCGTGCCATTTTAAAGTTCTTGGAAGAAGGCAACAAAGTCAAAATCACACTGCGTTTCCGTGGTCGTGAAATGGCGCACCAACAATTGGGTCTGGCACAATTACAGAAAATTGAAGCGGATGTAGCTGAAATTGGTGTAGTTGAACAGGCGCCAAAAATGGAAGGTCGTCAAATGGGTATGCTGCTTGGACCGAAAAAGAAAAAGTAAGCATCTCCGAATCAAAAAAGCACTGCCCAGCAGTGCTTTTTTTGTGACTACAGTTTATGAGGTCACTAATATTTTGACGTAATGATCGTTCGGTATGTTGAGCAGCTCAGCATACTTTGCATGATAAAAGCTCGGTGACTTTCGAACAGCTGCGGGTCATCTCTGGTGTTTAATTTTTATGTGACAACAGTTGCCCTGCTCAGGCTTATCTCGTATCTTTAACGGCAGAGCAATAACACATGACAACGACAAGAGCGCAAGGATATACACATGATTGATCTTTATTATTGGGGCACGCCCAATGGTCATAAAATTACGATTGCCTTAGAAGAAATGGCGCTGCCATACCAGATTTTCCCGATTAACATCCTTGAAAACGACCAGTTCCAGCCAGATTTTCTGCGCATTTCTCCCAACAATAAAATTCCAGCTATCGTCGATCAGGATGGACCGAATGGCCAGCCGATTTCGATTTTTGAATCGGGGGCGATCTTGCAATATCTGGGCCGTAAAACCGGCATGTTCTATCCGGTAGATGAGCTCGAGCGGGTAGAGGTGGAGCAGTGGCTGATGTGGCAAATGGGTGGCTTAGGCCCGATGCTCGGTCAGAACCATCACTTTAGCCGCTTTGCACCCGAGCGTATTGCCTATGCCACCGAGCGTTATGTCAATGAAAGCAAACGTCTGTATGGCGTGTTAAACAAGCAGCTGATCGGGCAGAAATATGTAGCCGGTGAATATTCAATTGCCGATATGGCGATTTTACCGTGGTTGTTACGCCATGAATGGCAGCAGATTCCGCTAGAAGATTATCCGCATGTGCAGGATTATATTGAGCGTTTAACCGCCCGTCCGGCAGTACAACGCGCCCTGGCGATTCAGGTTTAAATAATCATCATAAAATCACCTAAAGCATCTTCGGGTGCTTTTTTTGTGATTTCAGTTAAGATGGGCAGAACCTGTTAACTGCATCTGTTATGGCTTATCTGCTGTTATTTCTGTCGGCCTTTGGGGCGGCTACCTTATTGCCGTTGCAATCTGAAGCGGTATTACTGGGCCTGCTCATTCAAGAGCAACATTCGGTGATGGCTTTAATAGCCATCGCCAGTCTGGGCAATATTCTGGGCAGCTGTGTGAACTGGTGGTTAGGACTCAAGATCGAGCAGTATAAAGACAAGCGCTGGTTTCCGGTGTCTGAACCCAAGCTGCAGCAGGCACAGCAGATTTATCGGAAATATGGCTTCTGGTCCTTACTGCTGAGCTGGGTGCCGGTGATTGGTGATCCAATCACCCTAATTGCCGGTTTAATGAAAGAAAACTTCGCCCGATTTCTGCTGATGGTGAGTGTAGCCAAAATCGGGCGTTATCTGTTTATTTATCTGGCTTATGCCATGTTCTAGTTTAGCCCTCACATTCTGCTGGCTGAAAACGGACTTCATCTTTCAGGCTGGATTTTTTATAGATCCAGAATTTGCGTGGTACATCGACCTGTGCACCTTGCAGCGCCTGAATCAGTTTCTGGTCCAGCGCATAACGGCCGGAACCTTGCTGAATTTTAACCTTGTGGATGTTGCCGTATTTATCGGCTTTCATTTTGAACTGAATCCGGCGGGCATGACCATTTAACTCATCTTCGGTGACGTTCAGTTGAGGCTGGCTGCGATATTGAAACGCGCTTTTTGCGCCGGCTTGCTGCGCTTGCCAGACAGTCGAGTCAAAGCTGTAGTGGCAGTCCTGAGCAGTATCTTTTAAATCCAGATGAAAGACCTGATAACCAATCACTGGAACCGGGGTATCATCGACCAGATGTGGTTTGATTCTGGCCTGTTTTACCGCCTGACTAATCAGCTGATCTAAAGATTTTAGTCCGGTGCTTTCCTGTACCGTGACCTTGTTGATTTGCCCCGATTCATCGGCATGAATCCGTAAAATGGCCGCGCGGTTTTGCTGCTTTAAATCGGCATTGCTATAACGCAGCTGCGGAAACTCGGTCCATTGAATACGCGTGGTCAGATGGGCGGCCAACGCCGAGGTTTTTTGTACTTGCAGTTGTTCGGCAGGGGCAGCAATGGCAAGCGTGGCACTAAAGGGCAGTGCCAGACACAGACTCAGACAAATGGTTTTTTTCATGAGGATTAGCTTGTTGTTGGGCAAAAGAAGGAACGCTGCGCAGTATTTCCTGAATCGGGCTTCAGTACAAGTCTTCCTCTATAAAAATAAGATGTTCCCTCTTCATGTTTTGGCTGTTCAATAACAAGGAGAGATCCTGCTAATCTCAAAGACCTCATCTGCCGATAGAAGACGAGCGACTTTTGCAATATCTGCTTTTGTTTTAGACAAAGATGCTTTAGAATACGTGCTCCCTTACCTGCAGGTCGTTTGTAATGGTGCAAATGAGCCGAACAGGTACTTAAAAGAGGTTGTTATGGCTAAGTTAAAAACTCGCCGTGGTGCAGCTAAACGTTTCAAAGCGACTGCTAACGGTTTCAAGCGTAAACAAGCGTTCAAACGCCACATTTTGACCAAAAAATCTGCTAAACGTATCCGTCAATTGCGCGGCTGTGTAATGGTTCACGTGAGTGACGTTGCTTCAGTTCGTCGTATGTGCCCATACATCTAAGGAGATTTATAAATGGCTCGTGTAAAACGTGGTGTACAGGCTCATCGCCGTCATAAAAAAATTCTTGCTCGTGCTAAAGGTTACTATGGTGCTCGTTCACGCGTATATCGCGTAGCGTTCCAAGCGGTAATCAAAGCAGGTCAATACGCTTACCGTGACCGTCGTCAGAAGAAACGTCAATTCCGTGCTCTATGGATTGCGCGTATCAATGCTGGTGCTCGTCAAAACGGCTTGTCTTACAGCCGTATGATTGCTGGTTTGAAGAAAGCTCAAGTGATCATCGACCGTCGCGTACTTGCTGACATCGCTATGCATGACGCAGTTGCATTTGCTGCTTTAGCTGAAAAAGCGAAAGGTGCATTGGCTGCCTAAGTCCTCGTGACTTAAAAGAAGACCGCTTTATGCGGTCTTTTTTATTGCGCAGAATCAGGGTCTGAATGATAGAGTAGGGAAATTGTATGCAGCGAATTAATGTGGTTGGTACTTCGGCTTCAGGCAAATCGACTTTTGCCCGGGCGCTGGCAGAAAAGCTGGGACTGGCCTATATCGAGCTGGATAATCTGTTCTGGTTAGATGACTGGCAGCAAAGTGCTGATACAGATTTTTTTGCCAAAATTCAGGCAGCCATTGAGCAGGCACCCAATGGCTATGTGATTGATGGCAACTATACTCGCACCATTCCCATTAAATGGGCGCAGGCCGATACCATCATCTGGCTGGATTTACCGTTTCATAGCAATTTACTGCGTTCTGTACAACGCGCCGTGCAGCGCGCGGTTTCACAGCAAACCCTCTGGCCTAATTCCAATAATCAGGAAACGATCAGACAGCTGTTTAGCCGCGATTCGATTGTCTGGTGGATGATTAAAACCCATCAGAAAAATCGCCGGCATTATCTGCAGCTGATACAATCTCCCGAATATGCCCATCTGCACTGGATTCGGCTGACTTCAGCGACTGAAGTTGAACGGTTTCTGAATCGCGTTTAAAGTCCGAAATAATAGGCCAATAAACAAATTACCACAGTAATAAGAATCAGCTTGATGACTCCAGTCGCACCAACTTTATGATGAGACGGGGCTTTGGCTGAATGCGCTGCTTGCGCATGGGTAGCCTTGTTGTCAGATGCGAACGGTTCCAGCGGATTCGGCTGTGCGACAGGCATCAGCTGGGCGCTTTGGTAATGGTTGGCCACCTTGACAATAAATTTGGCGCTTAAATCATCCAGCTTCTGGGCAAAATGGCGCAGGTCAAGCTGCTCTTCCGGACTCAGCACTTCATTATCTGCATTATAGGGATGCTGGATTTTCTGTCGAATATCATCTTTTAGCGCTTCTAAACGGTACAGCATGCGATGTGCATAATCGGCCTGATAGTGAGTCGGTAATAAAGACAGCTGATGCGGATCAGGTGTATCTGCCGTAAGCGGAACACCATAATAGGGTAAATTCTGCTGTTCAGGTGGCTGAAAGTCGGCCGCCAGTGTATGGGAAAACAGCTCCTGCTCGGTAAACAGATGAATTTCATCCCAGTGAGCGGGTTCTAGATCGGCCTCTACC
The DNA here is from genome assembly GCF_013418555.1 of Acinetobacter sp. YH12134. Classification (NCBI taxonomy): domain Bacteria; kingdom Pseudomonadati; phylum Pseudomonadota; class Gammaproteobacteria; order Moraxellales; family Moraxellaceae; genus Acinetobacter; species Acinetobacter sp. YH12134. Next base: position 64,567 of record NZ_VPBT01000012.1, read on the forward strand.
TTTTTGGCCAGCTTACTATTGAGTTCATAACGCCAGAACGTTTCCTGGCGCAGTTCAATACGCTGTGCCGATGGAAATTCATAATCATTGTCGGCGTTATACCATTCCGGCAATTCCTTGCCACAAATCCAGGCGAATTTTTTATGTGCTTCATGGCTGACAATAAAATGCGGGTAGGGCAGCAGCTCTACATTGGCGTTGGGATTTTTTTCATCGACCAGCAGGCTGGCATTGTGCAGACTCAGTCGGGTTGTACCCTGGCGTTTTAAGCCTTCCAGCCAGATTTCAAAATGCTGGGCCAGCAGATGCTGGGAATTTAAATCACGAAACCAGAACAGGTGCTGATTAAAAATGGGATGCGCACGCCAGCGACTGAAACTCAAATCTTGGCTCAGATATTCATTGCCATAGGTGACCAGGGTCAGTTGCTGTTTCCAAATTTGATCGAGCGCCATAGTGTTTGATCTCATTGATATTTTGATTATCTTATACTTTTTCCAAATTGCGATGCCAATCTAATTTTCCTGCAATGCAACTTCATTCTACTGTCCAAAAACTGTTAGAATGTGGGGTTTTTTAATTATATTCAAAATTTGTTGCTTTGAGAGTTACTATGTCACTGGAAGCCCTGACCACTGAAGCGCTCGCTGCCATTGCAGCAGCAGACGACCTTGCTACACTCGATCAAGTACGGGTGCAATTTACGGGGAAGAAAAGCCAGCTCGCGGAACAATCTAAGTCACTTGGTAAAATGGATCCTGAACAGCGTAAAGCGTTTGGTGCGCAAATCCATGCGGTGCGTGAAGCCATTAATACTGCATTAACCGAGCGTCAGGCAGCATTACAGCAAGCGGCATTAGAACAAAAACTTGCCAGCGAAACGGTGGATATTACTTTACCAGGCCGTGGTCAGACCATTGGCTCCATTCACCCGGTAACTCAGGTGCAAGAGCGTATTTGCCAGTTCTTTACCAAAGCTGGCTTTACTGTGGCTACTGGCCCAGAAGTTGAAGATGATTATCACAACTTTGAAGCGCTGAATATTCCAGGCCATCACCCGGCCCGTGCCATGCACGACACGTTCTATTTTGATGCGACTCATTTACTGCGTACCCATACCTCTGGTGTACAGATTCGGACCATGGAAACCCAGCAGCCGCCAATCCGTATTGTCTGCCCGGGCCGTGTTTATCGCTGTGACTCCGACCAGACGCATTCACCAATGTTCCACCAAATTGAAGGTTTGTACGTGGCGGAAAACACCAGCTTTGCTGAACTGAAAGGTTTACTGGTGAACTTGCTGAACGAATTCTTTGAAAAAGATTTGAAAGTCCGTTTCCGTCCGTCGTATTTCCCGTTCACAGAGCCAAGTGCTGAAGTGGATATTATGGATGAGCGCGGTAAATGGTTAGAAGTGCTGGGCTGCGGTATGGTGCATCCAAATGTATTACGCGCGGCAGGTATTGATCCGGACAAATATAAAGGCTTTGCCTTTGGTCTGGGCGTAGAGCGTTTTGCAATGCTACGTTATGGCATTAACGACTTACGTATGTTCTACCAAAACGATGTGCGTTTCTTACGCCAGTTTGCTTAAGAATTTTTTAATCCTCTCCTTATATGAATTAGGGCTTGAGACATAGATTAGTTTTTAAATTTTAAATAATCCCCCTAAATCCCCCTTTGAGAAAGGGGGACTTACACGAAACAAGTAAAAGTGTGGGTGTTCCCCTCTTTATTAAAGAGGGGTTAGGGGAGATTCAGGAATTGAATGTATGAAAATTAGCGAAAATTGGCTACGCACATGGGTAAACCCAGCCATTGACAGCGATACTTTATCTGACCAACTAACCATGTTAGGTCTAGAAGTCGATGATTTGTCTCCTGCAGCAAAACCATTTACTGGCGTAGTCGTTGGTGAAGTGCTGACTGTAGAACAACATCCAGATGCAGACCGTTTACGTGTAACGACGGTGAACATTGGTTCAGGCGAGCCTTTACAAATTGTCTGCGGTGCGCCAAACGTACGTGCAGGGATGAAAGCGCCTGTGGCAACCATTGGTGCGGTATTACCAGGCGATTTTAAAATCAAGAAAGGCAAGCTGCGTGGTGTGGAATCACAAGGCATGCTCTGCGGTGCATCTGAAATTGACTTAGAAGACAAAATCGACGGTCTGTTAGAGCTACCTGCGGATGCACCTGTGGGTGTGAACGTTCGTGAATATCTGGACCTAGATGACAACGTGATTGACATCAGCATCACCCCAAACCGTGGTGACTGTTTCAGCATTCGTGGGATCGCACGTGAAATTGGGGTGATTAACCAACTGCCTGTGACTGCGCCTGACATTCAAGAAGTGGCTGCAAGCATGGCTGATGAAAAGAAAGTGGTTGTATCGACTGAAGGCTGTCCACGTTATTTAGGTCGTGTGATCAAGAACGTGAATACCAAAGCCGCGACGCCTGAATGGATGGAGCGCGCATTGGCGCGTTCGGGTATCCGTCAGCACAGCATTCTGGTTGATATTACCAACTATGTCTTGATGGAACTGGGTCAACCACTCCATGCCTTTGATGGTGCAAAAGTGCAAGGTTCAGTACAGGTGCGTCAGGCGACTGCGGGTGAAAAACTTGTTCTATTGAATGAACAAGAAGTAGAACTGCAAGACGATGTCATGGTGATTGCTGATGATGAAAAAGCTCTGGCGATTGCCGGCATCATGGGTGGTCTGTCTTCATCGGTTACCGATGAAACCACTGAAATCTTCCTGGAATCTGCTTTCTTTGCACCGCTGCATATTGCCGGTCGTGCGCGCCGTTTTGGCCTGCATACCGATGCCTCTCAGCGTTATGAGCGTGGTGTGGATTTTGAACTGCCATTGATCGCCATGCACCGTGCCTCTCAGTTAATTTCTGAGCTTGCAGGCGGTGAGTTTGGCCCAATTACGGTGGCGGAAAATGCAGCAGTATTGCCAACACGTGACGCGATTGAACTGAAACAGGCACAGGTCGATCAGCTGCTGGGTTATAGCGTAGATTCAGACTTTATTACCGATGCTTTAACACGCTTGGGTTGTGAAGTGACGGTAAAAGCGCAAGGTCAATGGTCTGTGGTACCGCCATCGCATCGTTATGACATGGCCATTTACCAGGACCTGATTGAAGAAGTCGCGCGTATTCACGGTTATGACAATATTCAAATCAGCCTGCCGGTGATTGATACCAAACTGGCGAAGTATCAGGATCAGTTTGAAGTGGCACAGCTGCGTCAAACCCTGGTGACTTTGGGTTATCAGGAAGCAATCAGCTTTAGCTTTGCTGACCTGAAACTGGAAAAACAGCTAAATGCGGCGGTCAACCCGCTGGCATTGGCGAACCCGATTTCAAGCGATCTGGCGGTGATGCGTTCAACCTTGCTGTCGAGCCTGATTCCTTGCGTACAGTACAACATTAACCGTCAGCAAAACCGTGTGCGTTTCTTTGAACTGGGTTTACGTTTTGATTATCAGAATGCAGCTTCAATTCATGACCTGAAACAGATTCCAACCCTGGCGATGATTGCGGTGGGTGCTAAAACAGCAGAATCATGGCATGGCAAACCACAAGCCATGGACTTCTTTGACCTGAAAGGTGAAGTTGAAGAGTTACTGGCGGCAGGTCGTGTACAGGTCGAATATGTACGTTCAGAGCGTAGCTGGTTGCATCCAGGCCAATCTGCAGAGATTCTGTTCAATGGTCAGTCAATTGGTTATTTGGGCCGTTTGCATCCATCTCTGGAAAATGAACTGGATTTGGGCACCACTTGGGTGGCGGAACTGGATCAGCAGGCTGTTTTGCAAACTTATGTATCTAATTTTACAGAATTATCACGTTTTCCGTCGGTAAGACGTGATATTGCGCTTTTAATTAGTGATAAGATTAATGTTAGCGAAATTCAGCAACTTATCGAACAAACGGGCGGCGAGCTTCTGCATTCAACCTGGTTATTCGATGTGTACACTGGTCAAGGTGTTGAAGCGGGTAAACGCTCATTGGCATTTGCACTGTTATGGCAACATCCGACACGTACGCTTGAAGATGCTGAAATTAAATCAGGTATGGACAATATCCTAAAAGTGTTAGAAAACACTTATCAAGCGACATTGAGGGCTTCATGACAGCATTAACAAAAGCAGAAATGGCTGATCATTTAAGTGAGCTCACGAGTTTAAACCGTCGTGAAGCGAAACAAATGGTCGAGTTATTCTTCGATGAGATTAGCCAGGCGCTAATCTCTGGGGAGCAGGTGAAACTTTCAGGTTTTGGTAACTTCGAGTTGCGTGATAAACGTCAACGTCCAGGCCGAAATCCGAAGACAGGTGAAGAAATTCCGATTTCTGCACGCCGGGTGGTAACCTTCCGTGCCGGACAGAAGTTCCGCCAACGTGTTGGAAATGAGCAGATCGATTGATCTGCTTTTTTATGCCGCTAAAAAAGTAAGGGCTGAGGTTCTAACGGCAGGTATTACCGTGTTCCTTGTATGTGATGATGAGATGTTGTAAGAAATATTCAGACAATAAAAAAGAGAGCCAAAAGGCTCTCTTTTTGTCAATAATCTAAGATTATTGAGCTTCAGAAGCAGTAGCGTCAACAGCAGCATCAGCAGCGTCAGTAGCAGCATCAGCAGCGTCAGTAGCAGCAGCAGCAGCAGTGTCAGCAGCATCAGCAGCAGCGTCTACAGCAGCATCAGCGCCAGAAGCAGCTTCAACAGCAGCAGCGTCAGCAGCAGCTTCAGCTTCAGAAGCAGCTACAACAGCTTCAGATGCAGCTTGGTTAGCGTCAGCAGCAGCTTCTTCAGTTTTTTTAGCACAACCAACGAAAGCTAAAGTAGTAGCAACTGCAGCAGCAATAGCGATTTTTTTGAATAACATGGCATCACTCTCTAAAAAATTGAGATTAAAAAAAACCGACGTTAGCCTGTTATATGCTTTTATTATTCCTAATTTTGTTAGGCACTAACAACGCAGGAGCAGTCTAACTGGTCTGCGAATATGCTATCACTGAGTTTTTTTAATTACTACTAGCTTGCTCTAAAAAAAGCCGAAAAAAGCCCTAAAATACGTTGTTTTTTAACAGAAAATAACAATCAAGAGTTCAGTTTATATTGGCGAAAGGCGATTTAAATCATTAAAAACTATAGGGTTTTTTTGAAATACTTATTTATAATCATTTACTTAAAAATAAGTTTACACAGAAAACGTCCAATTGTGTCTTTATGTAAAGATGGTCAACCGAAATAAAAAAGCCATCGTTATACGATGGCCTTTTTAAAAAGTTTTGATCTTAGTTGCTGGCTTTACGCTTCATATGATCAAAGAACTCGTCATTGGTTTTGGTTTCTTTCATACGATCCAGCAGGAATTCCATGGCTGCCAGTTCATCTTGGGTATGCAGCAGCTTACGCAGAATCCAGACCTTACGCAGGTTGTCTTCAGACATCAGGCGCTCTTCACGACGGGTACCTGATTTCTTGATGTTCATGGCAGGGAACACGCGTTTTTCGGCAATACGACGATCAAGCGTAATTTCCTGGTTACCGGTACCTTTGAATTCTTCGTAAATCACTTCATCCATCTTGCTGCCGGTTTCAATTAACGCGGTTGAGATGATGGTCAGTGAGCCGCCTTCTTCAATATTACGTGCGGCACCAAAGAAACGCTTTGGACGTTCCAGTGCGTGAGCATCGACACCACCAGTCAGGACTTTACCTGAAGATGGCACCACGGTGTTATAGGCACGCGCTAAACGGGTAATCGAGTCAAGCAGAATCACCACATCTTTTTTGTGCTCCACCAGACGCTTGGCTTTTTCAATTACCATTTCAGCCACTTGTACGTGACGGGCTGGAGATTCATCAAAGGTAGAGGCAACCACTTCACCACGCACGGTACGTTCCATTTCGGTCACTTCTTCCGGACGTTCGTCAATCAGCAGAACAATCAGGAATACTTCCGGGTTATTACGTACAATCGACTGGGCGATGTTTTGTAATAACATGGTTTTACCAGCTTTTGGCGGCGCTACAATAATTGAACGCTGGCCTTTACCAATTGGCGCAACCAAGTCAACCACACGCGCGGTTAAATCTTCAGTGGTACCGTTACCAAGTTCCATGACCAGTTGTTCGGTTGGGAACAGCGGGGTCAGGTTTTCAAACAGGATTTTATTGCGCGAGTTTTCTGGCGTGTCGTAGTTAATCTGGTTAACTTTTAACAGGGCAAAATAACGTTCGCCTTCTTTTGGTGGGCGAATGGTGCCGGTAATGGTGTCACCGGTACGCAGGTTAAAACGACGAATTTGCGAAGGGCTGACATAGATATCGTCAGGACCGGCTAAATAAGAGCCTGCTGCAGAGCGTAAGAAGCCAAAACCATCTGACAGAATTTCGAGCACGCCATCACCAAAAATCTCTTCGCCATTCATTGCATGACGTTTTAAGATGGCAAAAATAATGTCTTGCTTACGGTTACGAGCCATTCCTTCAAGGCCCATAAACTCGGCAATCTTGATGAGTTCGCCAATCGGTTTTTTCTTGAGTTCGGTTAAATTCATAGGTGATCAGATAGAATCAAAAATTCTGGGGTACAGGTTGGAAGGGAAGCAACATTTGACCGCATGCAGGCAATAAAACGAACGCAATTGTATTTGCACAATAACAATTCAGAGGACTGATTAATTGTTTCAGAGAAAAATGTGAAAAAACAATTTCTGTTGCCGAGCGGCATTTTTGTGTTGTGTCTTTTAAGAAACGGGCGGGACGGGAAGTCCTTTATTTCTTGAGCAAGCAATATAAGAGAGAAACGCCGATTTGTCAATTTATAGACGAAAAAAATACGCTATGAAACATAGCGTATTTTAATTTTTCTAAACAGACAGGATTTAGATGTTTTCATCAATAAATGCAGTCAGTTTCGATTTTGGTGCAGCACCAATCTGCTGGGCAACCACTTCACCATTTTTGAACATCAACAGTGCAGGGATGTTACGGATGTTGTAGTTCACGGCAGTTTGTTCGCAAGCGGTCACGTCAACTTTCACAATTTTAACTTTGCCTTCATATTCAGTCGCCAAAACTTCAAGTACTGGCGCAATTGCCTTACAAGGCGCACACCAGCCCGCCCAGAAGTCAACCAATACAGGTGTTTCAGATTGAAGAACGTCTGCTTCGAAGTTTGCATCCGTTGTGTTTACGATGTTGCCAGACATGGAATGTGCTCCAAATGAATTTTTGTATAGATAGCTATATTTATTAGTATTACATAGCCATCTAGAACAATGTAGAGGAATATGTAAATTTTCGATCTTTCCTGTGAATTTGTCTAATTGATGCTCACGATGCTGATGATCGTGTCACACAATTGTCACATCTGCCGAAAATTTAAATACTCATCGAAATGTGCGCACAAATGGCTTTTAAATTGCATGTATGTGAATTACTCTAGGCACAATTCTGTATAGGTTTGTTTGAAGAATGTCTGATTTTTTAATTGATGAAGAGTTACTTGCAGCCATCGATATGGGGTCGAACAGCTTCCACCTGGCCATTGCCCGTGTGGATCATGGTGAAGTAAAAAAAGTGGCATCAATGTCAGAAAAAGTACAGCTTGCCGCTGGTTTAGATGAGAATAAAAATTTAACCGAAGCCGCACAGCAGCGCGGTTTAGCCTGTCTGGCACGCTTTGTCGGACGTTTAAGCGCTGTACAGCCGAACCGTTTACGTATTGTTGCCACCAACGCCTTGCGTCAGGCCAAAAACGGACATGAATTTATTCAAAAAGCCGCAGAAATCTTGCCAAAACCCATTGAAATTATTGCCGGTCGTGAAGAAGCCCGCTTAATTTATCTGGGCGTGTCGCACACCATGGAAAACAGTGGTCGCCGCCTGGTGATTGATATTGGCGGTGGTTCAACCGAGCTGATTATTGGTGAAGAATTCGAACCTATTCATACCGAATCTTTACAGATGGGCTGTGTGGCCTATACCAAAGCCTTTTTCGCCGAAGGTGAAATTAACCATAAAAGTTTTGACAAAGCCGTGTTTGCCGCACGCAAAGAATTATCCACCATTGCCAATACCTATAAAAATGCCGGCTGGGATACCGTAGTAGGCTCAAGTGGCACCATTAAAGCCTGCCGCCAGATTACCGTGAATATGGGCTGGAGCAATGCGCAGGAAAATCTGACCCGTGAGGGCCTGGAAAAACTTAAAGATAAGCTGCTTAAATACAAGCATGTCTCTGAAATGGACTTTGACGGTTTAAAAGAAGATCGACGAGCAGTTTTGCCAGCCGGGATTGCGATTTTATATGCAGTTTTTGATATTTTAGATATTGATAAACTGGTTTATTCCGATGGTGCCTTACGTGAAGGCGTAATGTATGACCTGCTAGGCCGTTTCCAGCATGAAGATATCCGGGACCGCAGTGTGCAGGCGCTGATGGGCCGTTATAACGCCGATCCGAAACAGGCAGAACGTGTGGTCAAAACCGCGCAGCACCTGTTTGAAGGCGTAGCCGCGGAGCTGAAATTGACCAGCGATGACAGTGATTTACTGCGCCGCGCGGCCTATTTACATGAAATTGGTCTGGCGATCAGTCATGGTGGCTATCATCGTCATGGTGCTTATTTATTACAACATTCGGATATTCCAGGCTTTTCACAAATTGATCAAAACCATCTGTCGCATCTGGTTGCGCATCATCGCCGCAAGCTGCGTCAGGACGATAAAATTGATGTCAACAAGGTCGGTGGCCATAAATTAATGCATTTATGTCTGCTGCTGCGCCTAGCAGTTTTAGTCAATCACAGTCGCAGCGATCAGATGCTTCCTGCCATTGAATTGAGTGTTCAGAATGCGCAACAATGGCAGCTCAGCGTTTCGGGTGATGCTAAACAATGGCCATTGCTTGTCGCTGAATTGCACGATGAACAAGTGCAGTTCAAGAATTGGGACATTGAATTAAAAATTCATTCGGAACAATTTGTCGATTAACGTTTTGGTTAATTTAGGGATAACAGTCGACTTATGAAAAATAAAGCTGCTCAATCAAAAGCATGGACAACGGTTCAAATTGCACGTCATCCAGAGCGTCCGCAATTCCTGGACTATGTAGGCGAAATTTTCACTGAATTTGATGCGCTGCACGGCGACCGTTTATTTGGTGATGATGGTGCAATGGTGGGTGGCTTGGCACGCTTCGATGGTCAGCCGGTCATGGTCGTGGGCCAGCATCGTGGTCGTAGTACCCGCGAGAAATTGCAGCACAATTTCGGCATGAGTAACCCGGAAGGTTACCGTAAGGCACAGCGTTTGCTGGATATGGCAGAACGTTTCAAGCTGCCGGTCTTTACCTTTATTGACACCATGGGTGCTTATCCGGGTGTGGGTGCAGAAGAACGTGGTCAGGCGGAAGCGATTGCTACCAGTCTTGCTCAATTATCGAACCTGAAAGTGCCGGTCGTGGCAACAGTTTTAGGTGAAGGCGGTTCAGGCGGTGCCTTGGGTATTGGTGTGGCGGACCGTGTGGTGATGTTATCTCACAGTATTTATTCAGTAATTTCTCCAGAAGGCTGTGCATCTATTTTGTGGAAAACTGCAGAAAAAGCAGAACAGGCAAGTGAAGCATTGGCACTGACTGCTGAAAAATTACAGCAGATGGGCATTGTTGAATATGTGGTTGATGAAGGTGAGGGTGCTCACTTGCAACCAGAAAAAGTCATGCAAGATTTAAAAGCCGTGTTAAAACAGGCTCTAGAAGAATTGCAACCGATGGATGCACAAGAACGATGCGAAGCACGTTACCAGCGTTTGATGAAGTTTGGCAGCGACAATTTAGGACTGGCGTCTTAACCCAGATTCAGTCTTTTCCAGAAGATACGCATTTTCTCATCGGATGTAGTGGCGGCATGGATTCCATGCTGCTGCTGCATCTGATGGCGTTTGTATGCCCGGAAAAAGTCCGGGCCATTTATATTGATCATCAATTACAGTCTTCCAGCCAGGCCTGGGGCGAATTTGTCCAGCAGCATTGTCAGGCCTTCAATATTCCGTGCATGATTCAAGCCGTACAGGTCGCCGAAGGCAATCTGGAACAGCAGGCACGCGCCGCACGTTATCAGGCATTTCAGCAGCATATTCAAACCAACGAGATATTGGTACTGGCCCATCATCAGCAGGATCAGGCAGAAACGGTGTTATTGCGCCTGTTTTCTGGTGCCGGTATTCCTGGCTTGTCGGCCATGAAAACTTTCGATTCACGTCCTGAGCTGTCAATCTGGCGACCGTTGCTATCTTTATCGCGTGAGCAGATTCAGACCTGGTGCCAGCAGCTTTCGATTCCACATATTCAAGATCCGACCAATCAGGATATTCACTACGACCGGGCCTGGTGTCGGGAACAGTTGTGGCCGCTGTTAAATGCACGGTTCCCCAAAATGCAGCAAAGCATTTGCCGCAGCAGCCAGCTGATGCAGGATGCTGAGCAGATTTTGGCCGAAGTATTGCTGCAGGATTTAGCCAGCTGTGGCGATGCCGAGCATCTGGATTTACACCGTATTCAGCAATTGTCCGAGGCACGGCAACGCCAGTTACTGTCATTCTGGATGAAAGGGGACAGCCAGTACCGGCCAAGTTTTGACATGGTGCAGCGCATTCAGCAGGAAGTGATTCAGGCCCGGGCCGATGCGCAAGCAGCTTTGCATTGCAATGGCTTTTATTATGTGCGCTATCAAAATGTCATTTACCGTCTGCCCCAGCTGGAATATTTGGCCAGTCAACAGGCCATCCCTGCGCGGGAACCAGTGTGCTGCCAGTTGGGGCAAACCCTAGATTTACCAGCCGGACAGTTTCAGTTGAATGCACCGCATCAGGTTGGTTTGTCTTTTGCATTACTTCAACAAGAATTGACTTTAAGTACGCGAGTGGGCGGAGAAAAAATCCATCTTCATGGACGTGTCGGGGCCTGGCCATTAAAAAAGGCGATACAGCAGGCACAAATTTTTCCCTGGAAGCGTCATACAATTCAAATATTAAGCAGAGATAATGTTATGCTAGGGGTTTTCACGCCAAAAGGGTTTTGGCTGGCAGATTCTGCCTATTGCGAACCGGATGGCTGGCAACCGACTTTAATCTCTTAACTATAAAGAACTCAACCAAGAGTGTGAATCATGAGTGCAGTGTTAAATTGTAATATTAGTTTTATTGGTGGCGGAAATATGGCACAGGCCTTAATTGGTGGCCTGATTGCACGTGGCATGCCTTCAACGCGTATTACAGTTGCTGATCCGGTCGAAAAAATCCGTTTGTTGCTTGAAGAAAAAGATGTACATGTGACCGAAGACAACCAGGCTGCCATTCGTGACGCCGATATTGTGGTGTTCGCAGTCAAACCGCAGGTGCTGGCCAGCGTGCTGCAACCGCTAAAAGGGCAGTTTGAAGGCAAACTGGTGATTTCGATTGTTGCCGGTGCAGAAATTGCCACCATTTCGGCATTGCTCGATACCGACCGTGTGGTACGGGTGATGCCAAATACCCCGGCACTGGTACAAACTGGTGCGCATGGTTTATATGCGCATGATGCGGTCGATAGCAAAGACCGTGAATTGGCAAGTCAGGTTTTGGCTGCCACGGGTTTAACAATTTGGGTAAACTCTGAAGCGCAAATTGATGCAGTCACGGCAGTATCCGGTTCTGGCCCGGCTTACTTTTTCTATATGATGGAAAGTATGATTCGTGCCGGCAAAAACTTGGGCCTGGATGAAAAAGTGGCAACGGCTTTAACCTTGCAAACTGCGTTGGGTGCGGCACAAATGGCAATTACCAGTTCCAATACCCCGGCAGAGCTGCGTAAAAACGTGACCTCTCCAAACGGGACCACGCAGGCAGCGTTGGAAGTGTTTGACCGTGCGCAAGTGTCGCAGAATATTCAGGCGGCGTTGGCGGCTGCCAAAACACGCAGTCAGGAACTGGCTGCCGAGCTGAGTGACAGCATTAAATAAAGTATTTAATTTTAGGAACGTTCAAGTATGGGTGCAAATTCTGCGCTAATTTTTGGCATCATCATTAACGTAGCGATTTTGCTCGTCTTCTTCCGTTTTCTCATGCAGCTGGCTGCGGTGAGTCCTTATAATCCGGTGGTGTTGTCTACGATCAAGGCCACGAAAATTGTAGATGTATTTAGCCGTATTTTCCCGACCGTGGCAAAAGGCCGGGTGAATCTGGCGGCATTGGCGCTGCTGGTGGTGCTTTATCTGCTGAAAAATTACGGCATGATGTATTTAAACGGGGCGATGCCTAATGGCCCGGTACATCTGCTGATTCTCACCTTTGTGACCATGATTCAGGACCTGCTACGTTTCTGTCGTTACCTGATTTTTGCCACCATTATTTTAAGTTGGGTAGTGATGTTTACCCAGTCACGCGGGCCTTATATTGAAGTGATTCAGGAGCTGGCAGAACCTTTACTGGCGCCGTTTCGCCGGATCATGCCGAATATGGGCATGATTGACCTGTCTCCAATTCTGGCATTTCTGGCGTTATATATTGCTGAAATTCTGATGAACCAGGTGGCGATTGTTTTGCTGACCGGCTTCTAATAAATTCAGCTCAAGAAAAAAAGGACTCAATTGAGTCCTTTTTTATGGCTCAAGTTTTGAGGTGAAGACCTTGATATTTCGCCCAAGAGGCAAATGACCTTCAGCCCAGCCTTCCTCCGAGGAGGAAGGTGGAAAGACTTTAGTGTGCTTCATCCCAGTTCTGGCCTTTACCCACTTCGACCACCAGCGGAACAGACAGTTCAATCACCGACTGCATCACTTCGGCCAGTTTGGGTGCCAGTTCATCGGCGACATTGGCATCGACTTCAAACACCAGTTCATCGTGCACCTGTAGCAGCATTTTGGCCTGATCGCGTGGCAGCATTTTATCTACCTCCACCATGGCCATTTTAATAATATCTGCCGCAGAGCCTTGTAAGGGCGCATTAATTGCGGCACGTTCTGCTGCTTTACGCACCATCATGTTACGGGCATCAATATCCGGGGTATATAAACGGCGGCCGGTCAGGGTTTCAACAAAGCCTTGTTCCAGAGCCACCTGACGGGTGCGCTGCATATATTCATAAATGCCCGGATAACGCTGGAAGTATTGCTTGATATAGTTCTGCGATTCTTCCCGGGTAAAGCCCAATTGACGGATCAGACCAAATTCGGACATACCATATAACAGGCCGAAGTTAACCGCTTTGGCCTGGCGACGCTGATCCGGCGTGACATCTTCCAGGGCAATATTCAACACTTCTGCAGCGGTACGGCGGTGTACATCCTGACCATGATTGAAGGCATCAACCAGCGCGTCATCTTGCGAGAAATGCGCCATTAAACGCAGTTCAATTTGCGAATAGTCGGCAGCCAGTAATACGCGGCCTTCTGGTGCAATAAAGGCTTTACGAATTTGACGGCCAATATCCATACGTACCGGAATATTTTGCAGATTCGGATCGGTGGAAGACAGACGGCCGGTCGCGGTGAGGGCCTGATGATAACTGGTATGCACGCGATGGCTGCTGCTGTTGGCCTGTTTTTGCAAGCCATCGGTATAGGTGCTTTTCAGTTTAGACAGACCGCGATATTCCACAATCAGGCTGGCAATCGGGTGTTCAATCTTCTCTAAAATACTTTCACTGGTGCTGTATTGGCCAGTGGCAGTTTTCTTGCCACCTTTGATGCCCAGCTTTTCAAACAGGATTTCGCCAACCTGTTTGGGCGAGCTGACATTAAACGGCTGGCCGGCCAGTTCAATAATCTGCTGTTCCAGTTGCAGCATGGTGTTGGAAAATTCTACCCCCAGCTGATCCAGGAAATTCAGATCCAGCTTGATGCCGTTTTCTTCCATCTGGGTTAGCACGCGTGCTACCGGCATTTCAATATGATGCAGTAGATTGCTTAGTTCCGGATGACGCTGTAACTTTTCATTCAGCACTTCATACAGGCGATACGTCACATGTGCATCTTCGGCGGCATAATGCGCAGCTGTTTCAATCTCGATCTGGTTAAAGGTTTTCTGTTTGGCGCCTTTACCGGCAATCTGTTCATAGGTGGTGGTCAGATGACTTAAATACAAACGTGCCACATCATCCATCCCATGACGGGTGGCGACAGAATTTAAGACATACGAGGCCAGCATGGTGTCAAAGTACCAGCCCTGTAAGTGAATGCCGTGGTTTTCCAGCACATGCGCATCATATTTTAAATGATGGCCAATTTTTTCAACCGCTGGATTTTCCAGAATCGGTTTGATCTGCGCCAACACTGTTTCACGGTTTAACTGTTCCGGTGCGCCGGCATAGTCATGCGCCAGAGGCACATAGAAGGCTTCCGTAGCATCAAAAGCCACCGAGAAGCCGACAATCTGGGCAATCCGATAATCCAGACTAGTGGTTTCGGCATCAAAGGCAAAACGTGTGGCGGTGCTTAAACGCTGGAAGAGTACATCCCAGTCTGCCGGGCTTAACACTGTATGATAGGTGGCTTCACCTAGCTGATCTTCACTGCTGCTGAGCTGAGCTTGATCTTCGGTGGCGACTTCTGCGGCCGCTGGTGTTTGGCTAATGGCCTGGCTGACCTGTTTGTAGCTGTTGCTGTTCGGGTTGTTCGGATGATCGAGCGACTGCAGCTGGTTCCGGAACTCCAGTTCGGTATACAGGCGGCGCAATTCTTCGGTATTTGGATCGCACAGTTTCAGGTCTGCAAAGGTCAGGCCCATGTCCAGATCACAGACAATACTGGCCAGTTGATGATCAATGGCAATACCATCGACATTGTCTTTAATATTCTGGCCAACGCGGCCTTTAATTTTGTCGACATTTTCTAGAATACCACCTAAAGAGCCGTATTCGGTCAGCAGTTTGGCGGCAGTTTTAGCGCCCACACCCGGTACGCCCATAATCCCGTCCGAGGCATCGCCCATCAGGGTCAGATAATCAACAATCTGGTTTGGCCAGACACCAAATTTCTCAAAGACACCCTGCACATCCATTGGCTTTTCTTTGAAGCTGTCTTCCAGTGTGACTTTGTCGGTCACCAGCTGCGCCATGTCTTTATCACCGGTGGAAATTAACACCTGATGCCCCTCGGCTTCGGCGCGTTTGGCCAGCGTGCCAATAATATCGTCGGCTTCGGCACCCGGCAGCATATAAAGAGGAATCCCCAGTGCGCGAATTAAGGCGTGTAAATAAGGAATCTGCTGTGACAGTTCATCTGGCATACTTGGACGGTCACCTTTATAAATAGGTGACAGTTCGTGACGGAAGGTTGGTTCCGGGGTATCAAAAATCACCGCCATATGGGTAGGCTGGGTACGGCGCATCAGTTTCTGGATTGCGGAAATTGCCCCACGGATGGCGTTGGTATGTATACCGGTTGACGTGGTTAAAGGGGGTAAGGCGTGAAACGCACGAAATAAAAAATAAGACCCATCGACCAAGACAAATGGTGGCATTGAAAGTTTCCTAATCCAAAAAACCTGTTTATTGTACGTGATTTTACACACGCACGCTGAGTGATGATTGTATATGCAGGTTACCGAATATCTGATGAATATAAAATAAGCACTGTGCAAGTTGTTGTATGATCAGCACAATTAATAAAGGAATAGAACAAGATGCTGAGAGGGCAGAGCGAAATCCGCATGATCTGGTTGATGAGCCTGATGATTGTCGCCATCAGCGCGTGGTTTTTATCATTTCCACTGTTGACCTATGTCTGTGGTTTTGCACTGCTGATGAGTGTCATGCACTATGTCGATGCTATTCAACAACCAGCCCAGGCGCTAGGCGAACAGCGGTTGATTGCATTTCGTGCCACCTCCAAAGTGCCGCTGTATCTCTCCTCGATTATTGCCGTGGTCGGTGGGCTGCTGGATTGGGGCTGGATGATTGCCGCTGGCGCTGCGGCCTGGATTTTCTTTTTTCTGCGCTGGCTTCGGCGTCTGGAACAGTATTTGGGTCAGATTCAACAGGCCCAGCATTTTTTGCCGCAGCCGGCTTCTTCGGTACAGCCGGACATACCGCCTTTACCTTTGAGTGCAACAGCTGAAGCTGCGCCAGCGCCTGCTCCCAATTTAGTCCAGCAAATCAAACACTGGATTTTTGAGGGTAATCCGGTGCTGAAAACCGCGATTTCTATTTTGGTGATCGGCATTATTCTGCTGCTGCGTTTTGCCACGGAACATTGGCAGTTGAGTCTGGCCACCAAACTGACCATGGTCGCGCTGAGCAGTGCTGCCGTGACCGGACTGGGTTATCGCCTGCAACAGCGCAATCGCAGTTTTGCTCTGGGGCTGGAAGGGCTCGGGCTGGCGGCCTTGTGTCTGACCTTATTCTTTGCCTATTACAATGCGGTGATTCCAAACTTGCTGATTGCCAGTGGCTGTTTTCTGCTACTAATGGCCCTGACGTTATGGCTGAGTTTAAGACAGCAGTCGGTTGAACTGGCGTTAATGGCCATGGTGATGGCCTATCTTGCACCATTTACCTTACCGGTGCGTGATGCAACTGCACCGGAATTTATTGGCTATTATCTGGTGATTAATATTGCGGTGGCCGTGCTCAGCAGCCTGCGACCGTGGAAGTTTCTGAATCAGATTGCTTTTTTAATGACCGTGCTGGTCGGTGGCAGCTATGCCTTTGTGCATGGCAGCGATGCTGACCGCGACCTGATGACCGTGCTGATTCTGGCACATGCCGCTATCTTTATCTGGCTGGGTTTCCGTTTTAGCCAGTTATTGGCACAGCAGGATTTAGACAAGTTTAAGCTTAAACCGGCGCTGGATATTGGGCTGATTTTTGCTGCACCGTTGCTGGCCTATAGCAGTTTATATGTGCTGCATTTCCAGGACACAGCCTGGCAGGCGGGCCTCAGTCTGCTGTTTGCACTGCTGTTCGCCGTGTTGTACCGATTCTCCAGACACCATCAAACGGTACAGCTAATTGCGCACAGCTATTTAAGCCTGACCTTAATTTTTCTGGCCCTAATTCCGCCGATTTTATTGCCGGCTGAAAAAAGTGTCATGGGCTGGGCCATTGAAGGCCTGCTGATTTTCCTGTTGGGGCTGGTGCGGCAGTCCAAAATCAGTCTGTATCTGGCCATGGGCCTGCTGGTCGTGGCGGGGCTGTCGAGCCTGTATTATCTGGTGGAGCTGATTGTATTTCCACGCGCCATGTTCTGGGTATTGTGCCTGAGCTATGTGGGCGTGATATTGCTGTCCAATAGCCGGCTGCAATTTCAGCAACAACTTAGTAGCAGTATGATTGGCTTTCAATGTCTGCTGATGTTGCTGGCGACCACCATGCTGCTGGTGCTGCTCCAAGATGAATGGTCCGGCGAGCTCAGTGCGGTGCTGAGCCTGTTCAGCCTGAGTCTGGCCTATTGGGTTGTGAATGAAATCCTGTTACGCCGACAGGCCGGGGTGGCCTGGTTATTCAGCAAATGGTCGGGCCTGGTTCCCTTGCTGCTGTTTGCGGCAGGAATTGTCATGCTGCGGATGCAGCAGGGTAGTATTGTCTGGGCATCTTTCAATGAGCGGCTGTTGTTTGCCGGAGCTGGCATCATCCTCAGTCTGCTCTGGTTAAGGCCGCTTTTAGGTGTACGAACCGAAAAAGAATGGGTCAGTGCCGGTACTTTACTCAGTCTGCTACTGACCAGTCTGACTTTATTACCGCAGCAACCGTATATCAGTATGGTGATTTTACCGCTGCTGTTTTGCGGCTGGTGTTACTGGCAGGCACAGCCCGACTGGCAGATGTTCTGGCAGGCCCGAAGCAGTTTGCTGTTGATGCTGGCCTGGATGATCTGTTCGCAGCTGTTAAGCCAGCAGGCGTTTCATGGCTATCTGCTGCCCATCTTAAATCCTTTTGATCTGGTCAGCATCGCCATGCTGGTCGGCTTTTTATGGATGCTGTCGTTACAGGTTAAGGCCGGGCTGGACCGCAGTATGGCCGCAGTGTTGATGGTGCTGAGTTTATTGTGGCTGAGTAGCTATATTGTGCTGCGTGGCTTGCATGTGTATTTAGGGACGCCGCTGAATGAACTGGTGCTGTGGCGTAATGGCACGGTGCAACTGAGTTTGACTTTACTTTGGGTCAGCCTAGCATTTGTTACCATGAGCTGGGCCAGTCGCAAACAGCTGCGTTCGGTCTGGGTCCTGGGCGGCAGTATTCTGGTGGTTGTCAGCTTAAAGCTGGTGCTGTTTGATCTGTCGCATATTGGCACTTTAACCCGGGTGATTTCCTTTTTAGCCGCCGGTGCGGTGATGCTGATCATTGCCTATATTGCGCCAATGCCCGATCCAGAACAACCGGTTGAACGCTCACCCTCTGAATAGAAAAAAGCCTTCTCTTGGTGGAGAAGGCTAATATTAAAAAATCTATTTTAAATCCGGTTCACGTTTCAGGGCTTTTTCATTGGCATATTGATCAATCTCTGCATTTTCCAGCGGTCGGGACAGCGGATGATCGACAAAGCCCATTTTCGGTACCGGAATTTCAATCTGGTTATCGACAAAGCCATTACGAATCCGTTCCTGCATTTCATCGCGCACTCGCAGGAAATTTTCCTGCTGGCACCAGATCGCAAACAGCAGTTCAATTGAGGATTCACGGAAGGCAGTTACTGTCACCGCAGGTTTCGGATCGGCCAGCACCAGCGGATATTTATTGGCCACATCCAGCAGCACTTCACGCACCTTGATAATATCTTCATGGAAATTAATGGCCAGAGTAATTGGAATCCGCCGGATCGGGAATTTGGACAGGTTGTGTACTGGCGCCCGAATCAGCTGTTCGTTCGGTAAACGCACATACACGTTGTCCTGGGTGAGCAGTTTTACCGAGAGCAGGTCAATCGAAATCACTTCACCTTCTACGGTATGACCACGAATGAGGGTAATCTGGATGGTGTCGCCCACTTCAAAGGAACCTTCACCAATCAGGAACAGACCGCTGATCAGGTTGGAAGCCGAGGTTTGTGAGGCGAAACCCAATGCCACGGTTAAGATACCGGCTGCACCCAGGAAGACACTAAGTTTAAAGCCGGCTTCTTTCAGGCTGGCCATCACAAAAATCAGGAAAATAAAGTAGAAAATCCCGCGACGCCAGACCAGACTCTGATGCGCATTAAAGCGTTTACCAATGGTGCGGATAAAGGCATTAGAGACAAAACGCGCCACTAGGAAGCCTAAGAAGCACAGCACCAGCGCCACCAGAATTTCAGTCAGGCGCTCGGTATTAATGTTGGTAAAAATCCCTTTCAGGCTATTGGTAATTTCTTTAGGGATATTGGAATCGGCCATGTCTACTCCCTAGAAGAACGAATCAAACATATTAAATAAGGCCCCTGCGGTTTCACGTGGCGGATGCACATAAATCACTTCACCGGCATGCGGTGGGGTGCGGTTTTCAATCCGTACCCGTGGCGGCCGGTCGGAACCTTCGTGCAAGACTTTAATCTGCGAGGTCCATAAACGTCCGGTACTTTCACTAAAAAATAGCGGTAGTGCCGGCACCGGTACATTCATCCGGTCAAAGCGCAATTGCTGGTTGCTGATATTATGAAACTCAATAGGCGTAATGGCACGAAAAGCGCGCGGGCGTAGCTGGTGTAGCTCGGTCCGGCCATCCACTGCGGTGGCATAACAGATTTCGCCATAACGGTGATTCGGTCCAAACCAGGTATCTTTGGGCAAAATCACCGGCAAATCAAAAATTGGCTCGCGCTGACCATCAACAAAACCGGCAATCCATAACGGGGTACTAATGTACAGTGTGCCGCGCTGGCCAGCCGGAATATAAATCGGATCGACCGGTTTAATCACCACTGAACGGTCTGCCAGACGTGGCATCAGCTGGAGTTTGTTGGTGGTCGATTTGAACATGTAGCGTTCAATTTTCACCGGCTGCGGAAAGGAAAAATTCGGGTCATTGATGCGATGCCATTGCTGTTCATAGTCATACTGCACCTGCGGACGATGATATTCCAGACGCCACTCCTGCATGCCGCGTGTTAAACGAAACAGCAGGGAGCCAAATTGCCAGGCTTTGGGCTGATGCAGTTCAAACTCGTGTTCGCCCCACCATTTTAAATCGGGCAATTCATCATGATTCAGTAATTCATTCGGATGCGGCAAGGGCGTCTTCCTTTCAATTTAAAACCCTAAAAACAGACTTCACGCTGTCATAAGCTTAGAGTACACTCAAATGAGATTTTTTCATCATTATTATAATCGCTGATGCAAGTACTTAAACAATTACAAATCCCCTATAGTTTTGCAAAACGCCATGGCGTGCTAATTCGCTATGAGGGGGATCATGCTTTTATCGTGCGCCGTGAAAATACGCCGCTGCTGGCTATTCAGGAAGCACGCCGTTTTCTCGGGCATCCGGCCCAGTTCCAGTTATGTACCGATCAGGAATTTCATCAGCTGTTAAGCAGCAGTTTTGCCGGCGATACCGGGGAATCACAACAGGTTGCGGCAGGTCTGGAAGATCATCCAGATTTACTCAGTCTGGCCGACTCGGTACCTGAAGCCGAAGATTTAATGGATCAGGAAGATGATGCGCCCATTGTCCGGCTAATTAATGCACTGCTGTCCGAAGCGATTCGGGTCGGTGCATCAGATATTCATATTGAATCGTTTGAAAAGCGCTTATCGGTGCGTTTGCGGGTAGATGGACAGTTACGTGAAATTGTACAGCCGCGCCGTGAGCTGGCGCCGCTACTGGTATCGCGGATTAAAGTCATGGCCAAACTGGATATTGCTGAAAAACGCATTCCGCAAGATGGCCGTATTTCACTGCGCCTGGCGGGCCGTGAAGTCGATGTGCGGGTCTCAACCTTGCCATCTTCGCATGGTGAACGGGTGGTAATGCGTCTGCTGGATAAACAGGCCGGACGGCTGAACATGACCCATTTGGGCCTGATGCAAAATGATTATGACCGGCTAAAACAGCTGGTACATCGTCCGCATGGCATTATCTTGGTGACTGGTCCAACCGGTTCGGGGAAAACCACGACTTTGTATGCAGCACTATCGGACCTGAATGATGGCTCGAAAAATATTCTGACCGCTGAAGACCCGATTGAATATCAGCTGGAAGGGATTGGGCAGACTCAGGTCAACACCAAGGTCGATATGACTTTCGCGCGTGCTTTAAAAGCCATGCTGCGTCAGGACCCGGATGTGGTGATGGTCGGGGAAATCCGTGATCTGGAAACTGCAGAAATTGCGGTACAGGCTTCGCTGACTGGTCATCTGGTATTATCAACCTTACACACCAATACTGCGATTGGCGCCGTAACCCGTTTAAAAGATATGGGCATTGAACCTTTCCTGCTGTCCAGTTCCCTGATTGGTGTGATTGCGCAGCGTCTGGTCCGAACCTTGTGCTCGCACTGCGCCACCTGGCATGATGCTGATGACTTTGAAAAAGAACTGTTTAAACCTGTCAGCAGTGCAGAGGTATTGCGCCTGCCGAAACCGAAAGGCTGTGAGCAGTGTGCGCATACCGGATTTACCGGTCGGACCGCCATTTATGAAATTGTGCCGGTAGATGATCACATGCGTCGCCTGATTCATGGCAATGCTGCAGAGTATGAACTGGAAAACTATGCGCGCCAGCAATCCGGTTCGATTCGTGAAGATGGTTTGCGTAAAGTACTGGCCGGTAAAACCACGGTCGAAGAAGTATTACGCGTCACCAATGAAGCAGCAGACTAGCAGATTTGCAGAGTCTATTTAAAAAATCGTCAGTCCCTACCACAGGCTGACGATTTTTTGCATTAATAGGGCACGTAAGGGCGCCGTCGGATTGCCGGGATTGCGCTGGCTTTCATGAGTATAAAATGCCTGCCAGGCCTGCACCATCTCCAGGGTTAAACCTTGAATTTGCATCTGATGCACATCGGCAGCTGTGATGGAATCTAAACGCGCTTGCGCACCTTCCGGGCCGCTGCCCCAGCCAATCAGTCCCTGTCCAAAGGCCGGAAGATTCATCTGATTCGGTGTGGCTGGAACCGGCAGACGTGCCATCTCCGGATTGACCTGAGAATAAACCACAGGACGCATTTTTTCAGAAATACTCAGCTCGGCCAAGGCCAGTGTCGAGCACAGCAGCCCCAGACTGGTGATCACGATTTTAAACATCAGGATAATTTGTTGTTGAAAATAAGAATCATTATTATATGCAAGTTGAAAGCTTACGTCGATAACAATATCAGCGAGATCAAGGGAAAGACTTAATAATTGACTAACACGCGATGCTGCATTAAAGGCATTGACTCGCGTACCTGTTGCTGTTCTTTCAGGTCAAATTCGACTGTAATCAGTTGCGCGCCTTCGTCCTGCACCATGGCCAGTAATTGTCCACGGGAATTGGTCGCACCAGAATGACCCCAGGTTTGACGTTTTTCGCCGTGCCAGCCTTGCTGGGCAGCACCTAAAACCTGACACTGACTGTCCATGGCACGTGCTTGTAGCAGCAGCTGCCAGTGCATCTGGCCAGTGGTGTAGGTAAAAGCAGAAGGTGCTGTCAGAAGATTGGCGCCTTGTGCACGCAGTTTTAGCGCCAGTTCCGGGAAACGTAGGTCATAGCAGACCATCAGGCCAATATTGCCAAATGGGGTTTTGGCCACCACAACGTCTTGGCCCGGTTCAAAGAATTTGGATTCCTGATAACCCCCGACGGCATCACCCACCTGTACATCAAACAGGTGAATCTTGTCATAACGGGCTTCGGTTTTTTCCGGACTGATACACAGGCTGACAGTACGTACCCGGCCATCTTCAATGACTGAACCATCCGGGCGGAATGGACACGGCAGGGTACCCGCCACCAGCCAGATTTGATGCTGATGGGCCAGTTGTTCCAGACGTTGTTGAATAGATTCAAACTGGGCTGCAGTTTCGCGCTGCTTGCCGGCAGCAAAACAGATAAAATTTTCAGGAAGAACCAGCAGTTCACTGCCGGCGGCTTTACTCTGCTGAATCAGCTGCTCGACTGTGTTGAAATTGGCTTCAATATCATTTTGCGAGTTCATCTGTGCAACAGAAACGAAAGTCATGCAGGCATTCTCCCAAACTGAAAATTATACGTTTTGCTGATTAGACACCTGTTCCAAGTTGTCCTGTTCTTTTTGTAGCTGTTTGACCAGGGGTTCAAACATATTCTGGTTGCTGTCGTTGAGTTTCATCAGGGTTTTGTGGGCATCCAGTACGGTCGACAGCATATTGCTATGCGTCACATGCTCTTCAATCAGGGCCCGGGTGCAGACACTCGGATCGCCACAGTAATTCAGAATCACAAACACCTGCCCCAAGCCCATGCTATTGGCCAGTGTGGTGATGTCCGGATTGGTCGACAGCATAACTGCCTGAATCTGATGTACCTGTTTAAGTTTTAGCCCGAGTTTTGCCAAAACACCCAAAACAGTACTGTCAATAAATGTGGTTTGAGTTAAATCGACAATGGCGCCGACCACATTGGTTTGCTGTTCAATTTTACTGAGTAGTTTGTCTAAACTGATACAAGATTGGGCACGCACTTCGCCGATCAGCTTGAAAATATGCGTTCCATCCAAACTTGCGTATTCAACATGACCTGTTGACATATAAATGCCATTTGCAGAGAAGGATAGATAAAATTATCCCATAGGGACACCACAGACTCAAGTGTCTGCTATGGACATAAGTCTAAGGATGGTTTTAAGTGGTTGATTAAGTGATTAATTCAGTCGGCACAAACTGAGGATGGCAATATCATCGGCCACGTGTTCTGGCGCTTTAAAGGACTGATTCTGCAAGTGATAGACCAGTTGTTCAAACTGTTCATTGAGTCCGCCGACATAAGGTTCAAGCGCACCATCTGAACAGATAATAAAGCGCGCCTGACGTGACAGCACGCATTCATATTCTTCTACTTCCAGGTCTTCGGTCAGACCCAAAGGGAAGCTGCTGGTGTTTAAAATTTTCGGTGGCTGATTCGGTTCAAAGATAATCGCAGGCGGATAATGTCCGGCACTGGACCAGCGCAGCTGATGGGTTTCCAGGTTTAAAATCCCGCTAATCATGGTGATATGCTTTTCAATATTTTCCTGTACCAGCATCCCGTTGAGTTTTTTCAGTAACTCGCGCGGGGTTTTGGAACGACCATGAAAAGCCGCCATCCATGACGTTAATAAACTGCTGGTTACCCCATGGCCGGACACATCGGCCAGATAAAAAATCAGCTCTTTGTCACTAATTTTCCAGTAATCAAACCAGTCGCCAGATAAATAGGCCGAAGGCTGAAACAGGGTTTCAATTTCATAATTGACCAGTTCAATTGGGTTTGGCAGTAAACGTTTTTGTAACTCTGCAGCCGAGGGTAAATCACGGCTGTCCTGATTGCGTTTATATTGCGCATCAATTTTAAGCAGGGCCTGCTGCGGTTCTGTCGGCAGTTTGCTCCAGATCCAGCCGGCTAAAGCACCTTGTTCCCAGGCTTGCGATAGGGCCAGCCCTTCATCTTCAAAGCCCAAAACAATGGTCGGTAAATTCCAGCGATGGGTTAAATAATCCTGCACATCGGCAATGGCAATGATGGTCTGATCATATAGGTCGATGTCATCTATGCGAATCATTTGCACACTGGGCAGTGTGTCAATCACCTGATCTAGATAGGGAATATCACGTGTGGGCTGAATGAAATACATAAATGTAGAATATAATCCTATGCGCTTTAGGGGATAGATGTACTATAACAATCAATGAATTACTAGGGGAAGTTGAGCTTCCCGCCAGAAAGAAGTATTACAAATTATTCAGTGAGCGGTGCAACTGAATCAAAGTTTTCTTCATCTTCGATGTAGTCGTCTTCGACATCTTCAATAAATGAAATGCTCTCGGCCTCTAAGCCTTTTTTCTCGGCAATTTCAAAGTTTTTACGCTGCAGGTAAATATCACGAATAGCGGCATAGCGATCCCCTTGTAACACCTGTTCTACATCCAGAATCTGGGAACGGGCATCAATGCCGCGTAAAGCCTGCTCGGTCCAGTACAGTCCATCATGATCTTCTAGAATGTATTTTTGTGGACGGGCCTGACTGTCAACCAGACGGCTAAAACCATCACGGAAGGTACTTGGGCCAATAATCGGCAAAACCAGATACGGGCCAGACGGCACCCCGAAATAGCCTAAAGTGGTGCCAAAATCTTCATCTTCGGTTTCCATTCCCAAACGACGGGCCGGATCAGCCAGACCTAAAGTGGTGATGGTATTTACAGTAAAACGGCCCAGCGTTTTTGCTGCTCTGAGCGGACGGCCCTGAATCAGCTGGTTTACTGCATTCCATGGTTCACCCAGGTTTTTACGGAAGTTACGATAAGAACCACGCACATCGCCAGGAACTTTTTCTGTATATTGCACAGCCAGCGGACGGGCGATATTGCGGTCTAACACATCATTTAAGGCATAGACCTGACGGTTTAAAGGTTGTAGTGGATCTTTAACACTTTCCGGTTGTGCGGCATTGGCATTCACTTTCAAATCTTGTGCTTTAATATTTTTCAGCTCTTTTAAGGATTCAAAGCGTGAAAGGGCTTTGCTGGTTGCTGCAGATGAGTCTGCTTCTGCTGTGGTGCGGGTAGAACTGTCTACTGCAGATTCATTGGCAAAAGCAGGGGAGGCCATCCCTAAAGTCAGCAGGCTAATCCATACATATTGTTGTTGACGCATAAAAGATCCTAGTGCTTTGAATACTGAAAGCAAAAAAGAGAAAGCAGGGTCATTCGACCCAGCGCACATTTTAAGAGAGTATTTAAACACTTTTGGCCGAAATTTATAGCTAAAAAAGGTAAAATGAATAAAAAATAATCGGATGATTAAATTTTTTTATCAAAGGGCTTGCAAGCGTAAATATTTCGCCTATAATGCACATCCATCGGCGGTGATGTTGATAAAAACTTGTTGATAAACAAGGATTTAGCTAAAATGGTTGAGTTCTGGTTTAGGTGGTAAGTTTAGAAATAAAATCAACATTGCATGTTGACTTTCTAAAAATAGAGAGTAATATAGCCGACCTAGCTTGATGCTGACGAAGCATCGAGAAGATCATTAAGAGATTATGAAGAACAACTTGTGTGGATTTTTACTGGTTGATTAATCGAAATTATTTTCATTGATTGATTGGTTTAAATTACTCGAAGTTTATTTGAGCGAATTTAAGTCAGGAATTGATGAGCCAGATTTGGTCACTTCGAATAAAGTGACAAAATGATTTTAACTGAAGAGTTTGATCATGGCTCAGATTGAACGCTGGCGGCAGGCTTAACACATGCAAGTCGAGCGGAGCGAGGGT
>NZ_VPBT01000013.1:0-90394 GCF_013418555.1 Acinetobacter sp. YH12134
AATAATTCAAGTGAATTTGTTTGAAAGAAGAACTTTAAAAGCTTTATTTTCACCCGATAAAATACCCATAAAACAAGAGGAAGCTCAAATGAGCTTCCTCTTGTGAAAAATTGTGGGACAGCAATGGATTCAATACCACATTTCAGGGTGAAAGTTTTTCACTTTCTCGTTGCCCGGAAAAATGTTAAGGTTGAGCGCAAATTTACTCAGGTCATTCTTGCTATGTGGATTGCAATTTCTGCCCTTAATTTAGCACTTGCGGTGATGTTAGGTGCATTTGGGGCACATGGCTTAAAAGCACGCGCAACAGAAGCTCAACTGGCGTGGTGGCAAACAGCGACTGATTATTTTTTCTATCATGCCCTCGGATTATTGGCACTGGCGATTCTGGCCAAAGTCATGACTCAATTTCCCATTAAAGCCAGCTTCCTGCTGATTCAGGTCGGGATTGTGTTTTTCTGTGGCTCATTGTATGTGATGGCGCTAGGTTTGCCGCGCGGTCTGGGGGCCATTACCCCAATTGGCGGTGCGCTAATGATTGCCGGCTGGCTGGTACTGGCCTGGAATGCCATGAAATATGCCCGATAATTCGGGAACGGAACAGCTAGGAAACTGCAGGTATGCACATTTATTTAAACGGCGAATTACAACAGACACAGTGCCATAATTTACTAGAACTGGTGCAACAACTGGCGTTGGAAGGCAAACGTTTTGCGGTAGAACAAAACGAGATGATTGTGCCGAAAAGCCGACTGGAAAGCACCCCTATTCATGATCAAGACCGCATTGAAATTATTCATGCCGTTGGCGGCGGCTAAGACGGAGCACGTATGGAAGACACCCTACTTAAAATCGGTTCACGCACTTTTAACTCGCGCTTGCTGGTGGGCACGGGAAAATATAAAGATCTGCAGGAAACAGATCTGGCCATTCAGGCCAGCGGTGCGGAAATTGTAACTGTTGCTATTCGTCGCGTGAATATTGGTCAGCATCCCGATCAGCCAAATTTGCTGTCTGTGATTCCACCAGAAAAATATACCATTTTGCCAAATACAGCCGGCTGTTTTGATGCCAACAGTGCAGTGCGTACCTGTATGCTGGCACGTGAACTGCTCGATGGTCATAATCTTGTAAAACTGGAAGTACTGGGCGATGAAAAAACCCTGTATCCAAACATCACCGAAACCTTAAAGGCAGCGCGTACGCTTATTGATGATGGTTTCGAGATTATGGTCTACACCTCGGATGATCCGATTGTGGCACAAGAACTGGAAAGCATGGGCTGTGTGGCAATTATGCCTTTAGGCAGCTTAATTGGTTCAGGGCTGGGGATTTTAAACCCGCATACCATTTCTATTATTAAAGAAAATGCCAAAGTACCGGTACTGGTCGATGCGGGTGTCGGCACTGCCAGCGATGCAGCAATTGCCATGGAACTGGGCTGTGATGGTGTGTTAATGAATACTGCAATTGCAGCAGCGCAAAATCCGGTCCTGATGGCTTCGGCAATGCGCAAAGCAGTGGAAGCGGGCCGTGAAGCTTATCTGGCAGGCCGGATGCCGCGTAAACGTATGGCCAATGCCAGCTCGCCAGAAACCGGTTATTTCTTTAAATAATCCGGACATTATCTGCGCTGAGAGATAAGTTACTCCTTCAGGTTTTACTTGATTAAAAGCTAAACATGAAAAAAGGACTCTGCTTGAGTCCTTTTTTATTGCGGTTTTTAGACCTGAATCAAGGAATCAAGCCTTCATCACGCATGGCAATCTGCACCGATTGACGCTCGGCCACTTTATTGCGTAGCGCAATAATATGGGTATATGGGGTTAAATCATGATGAATATGGTTCGACCAGTTGGTCAGTACGAATAAATAGGCATCGGCCGGGCCAAAGTTATCATCGACCAGATACTCATTGTCTGATTCACCAATAGTTTTATCAATATAACTTAACAGACGGTCAATTTCAGCATAGGCTTTATTTTTTTCATCATCGGTTAACTGGCCACCAAAGAATACCGCGTAGGCATCATGCAGTTCCGAGTTGAGATAACCTAACCATTCCAGCACTTTGGCACGGCCCATGCCTGATGGCGGAATTAAATCTTGTTTTGGATCGTGCTGGGCCAGAAACGGTAAAATTGCCACGTTTTCGGTCAGAATCAGACCTGGATTAATCTCAAGCGCCGGAACATAGCCTTTTGGATTAATTTCGTAATAATCATGACCTTTTTCGGTTTTATGGGTTTTCAGGTCGACACGTTCTAAATCAAAATCTACATTAATTTCATTTAAAATAATATGGGCCGCTAAAGAACATGCACCCGGTGAATAATAAAGCTTCATATCTGATCCTTGTTATATAACTACTAACTGTTTTAAATGGCTTCTAACAAACTTTCAAGTGATCGAACCTGTAAATTGCAAAAAAGCGTAAATGCGTAAAAAACATTTACCTTTTCAATATTGAGCAAGCGCGGCGCTTTTTCAAGTGGATTGCGGCTGCTTTTTTCACTTCATTTGTTTTACCATAGTCGCCTTTAAAGTTTCATGAAAAGCCGATTGTGATTAGTCTGAAAAAAGAAGAGTGGTTTTCCAATATCCGGACCGATGTGCTGGCCGGTCTGGTGGTGGGGCTGGCCCTGATTCCTGAATCCATTGCCTTTTCTGCAATTGCCGGTGTCGATCCACAAGTTGGCCTATATGCCTCCTTCTGTATTGCCGTGACCATTGCCTTTTTTGGTGGCCGCACGGCAATGATTTCGGCCGCGACAGGTGCCATGGCGCTACTGATGATTACCCTGGTCAAAGAGCACGGGCTGCAATATTTGCTGGCGGCAACGGTACTGACCGGAATCATTCAAGTGGTGGCCGGCTATTTTAAAGTGGCCAAGCTGATGCGTTTTGTGTCTCAATCGGTGGTCTATGGTTTTGTGAATGCGCTGGCGATTTTAATTTTTGTCGCGCAACTTCCAGAGCTGATGCAAATGGATCTGTGGGGCTATGTCTTTGTCGGCCTGGGGCTGGCGGTGGTTTATCTGTTTCCCTATCTGCCTAAAATTGGCAAGGCGGTGCCCTCACCC
The DNA here is from genome assembly GCF_013418555.1 of Acinetobacter sp. YH12134. NCBI lineage: Bacteria > Pseudomonadati > Pseudomonadota > Gammaproteobacteria > Moraxellales > Moraxellaceae > Acinetobacter > Acinetobacter sp. YH12134. Next base: position 3,084 of record NZ_VPBT01000013.1, read on the forward strand.
TTAATCTGCATTATTGTGCTGAGTCTGCTGGCGCTGTTTTTGGGTGCCGATATGCGTACGGTGAGTGATCTGGGACAATTTCCAGACACCTTACCGGTATTTTTAATTCCTGAAATTCTGCTGAATTTTGAAACACTGGCGATTATTTTCCCCTATTCCATCACCCTTGCGACAGTGGGTTTACTGGAAACCATGATGACCACCACCATTGTGAATGAAGTGACGGAAACTGAAGGTGACCGTCATCAGGAATGTCGTGGTCAGGGCTATGCCAATATTGTCAGCGGTTTTATGGGCGGGATGGCCGGCTGTGCCATGATTGGCCAGTCGATTATTAACGTCAGCTCTGGTGCGCGTACCCGTCTTTCTACTTTGGTCGCCGGCGTTTTCCTGCTGTGTCTGGTGGTGTTCTTTAAAGACTGGCTGGCTTATATTCCAATGGCGGCGCTGGTGGCGATTATGATTATGGTGGCCTTTACCACCTTTAACTGGGATTCGGTGCGTAACTTTAGCAAGCATCCAAAGCAAAGTAATATTGTGATGCTGACCGTGGTGGCGATTGTACTGGCCACACACAACCTGGCCTTGGGTGTTTTCGTTGGGGTATTGCTGTCGGCCTTATTCCTGGTGAATAAGCTGGAAAGTGAAGTCAAAGTTCAGTCTGAACGCGTACAGGATACACGCCGTTATCAGATTACCGGACAGATTTTCTTTAGCAGCTCGGACAAGTTTTTCCAGTTCTTTGACTTTAAGGAAAATCTGCAACAGGTAAAGATTGATCTGACTCACGCGCATATTTGGGATTTAACCTCAGTGAATATGCTGAATACCGTGGTGCAAAAATTTGAAGCTCGCGGGATTCAGGTCGAGCTGATTGGCTTGAATGAAGCCAGTGACACCCTGATTGATAAATTAAGTCCGAATTAAGCTTGAGTAAAACCACACAAAAAAAACGCCTGATAATCAGGCGTTTTTTTATGGCAGATCAATACCCGCCTTATTTACGGCGACGTAACCAAGCCGCAGCACTCAGACCGAATAATCCCAATAATGACCATAGACCGGTACTCCCCCCATGGGTATCCGCTTTGGAGTCTTCCGATGGCTTTGGTTCTACCGGTGCATCTGCCAAATCCAGATCAATAATAATCGGGTCGTGGTCAGATGAACGGAAAGCATCCGGGCTATAAAAGGCCTGAATCTGCTCGGCAGTTTTATAGTCTTCGTTATAGGCCAGCGCCGTCGGTTCATCGGCATTAATGGCCCATGCAAAAGCACGTTTAACCCGTGGATACAATTGCGCATCGGCAATGGCATGGTCTAAATTACCGGCGCCGCCATAGCCCTGGGTATTACTGGCTACACCAAACACATAACTATAAGCCTGTTTGCCCTGTCCGATTTTTTCATCATTAAACAGATTTTTATAGTTGGCCTTTTCCAGCGCCAAAATCGGATCTTCTTTGGCATAACTGTTTAAGTCGCCCAGAATCAGGACATTGGGCTGCGTTACTTTGGTTGGATTGGTCGCCAGCCATTGCATTAATTTCTGTACTGCGGTCACACGGGTGCTATTCCAGCAGCCTTGACCATCACCCTGATCTACATCTACACCCGTGTCAGGACAGCTACCTTTGGATTTCAGATGCTGTGGCACCACGGTAAAGCTTTCGCCACCCGCCACAGGTTTAAAACTTTGCGCCATGGTGACACGGTTCAATTGCGTACCATCATCAAACACGGCAGCGGCATTCACCGGCGTCAGGCGTTTGCTGTTATAAATCATGGCTACGGCAATGGTATCGGTGCCCAAGCGATCTGCATTTGGCGGTGTCACATACTTCCAGTCTGGCCCCAGACTTTGGGTTAAATAGGCAATAGCGCTGTCTGGGCCATAACCATTGTTGGCAATTTCATTCAGGCCATAGACATCGGCATCAATGGCTTTTAAGGCACTGACAATTTTCTGATGCTGCTTGTCGAACTCTGCTTTGGTTTTTGCACCTCGCTCGGTCGGGAAGCCTTGTGCAGCGCCATTGTCATAGTTCAGGACATTAAAGGCCGCAGCACGAATCTGGGCAGTATTTTTGGCACTGACGCTGCTGCGCTCATTTTTGTCTGCCACGATATTCGGCAAGGTTCTGCCCTGAACAGGCTGAATACGCCACTGGTTAAAACGATATTCCAAAATCCCTTCTACATTTTGCAGCTCATAGCCGGCTCTTAAGGTATTTTGCGCATTAAAGTTCAGCGGCAACCACGGCGTCCGGTTCTGGTTGTTATAGCCATCATCCAGAATAATTTTGGACAGCAGGTTTTGCTTGGCCAGGCTGAGTGCTTCGGCAGATTTGGCCGGATACAGATTGGTCGGCATATATAAGCGCCCAAGGCTTAGGGCCAGCTCGCCATAACGGCCATAATTATAGTTTTCACTGACGGTCAGAGTTTGCGGCAGTTTAACCAGTGCACCCTGATAACGCTGCGGTGCATGTTGCTGAATATCCGTCAGGCTTTCAAAGGGTAAATTTACTGTTTTTGGTGCCACCCAGCTTGCCGCTTGCGGATTACAGGTTTGAATCTCCTGAGTCAGCTGGTCCAGCTGCAGCTGGTTTTGATAGCTAGTGAGGCGGCCACGTAAAATCACCTCTTCTCCAACCTGCCCGCCTTTAATCTGGCTGCTGGCCGGAATATAAACAAAAATCGCATTATTCAGGTTTGGTTTGGCTTTGCTATCTGGCGTTTGCAGATAAAAACCGGAAAAACCATTGCTATAACGATAATCTGCGGTCATCACCCCACGCACGGTATAGATCTGGTTCTTGCTGGCACTGTGCAAATCGGCAATGGCGGTATCACTACTGCTACAGCTAATCGTTTCCGTCACAGGCGGTGGCTGCTCTCCTTCTGGCAGCAAATACTGACTAAAAGCATTCCGGTCAGACCAGGCCGTCCATTCACTGTTCACATCAAAAGGTGCTGTTGGGTCAACTGAGCTAACACTATGCGTGGTTTTATTGCGGCTTAAACTGGTGCCCTCTGCCCAACTCGTAGTCTGTCCAAGCACACCAAAACGATCGACCGGTGTATTATGCTTATACAGCACAACCGCATCATTACCATTAAAATTCAGACTTGCGATTTTTTTGACCAGATCGCCCAGCACCAGCTCCAATTCACTTCGCCCGACCAGATATTCAGCTTTGGCCGGCAACACTCCCTCTAAAGATACCGTCAGTCCGGCTGTGGTTGAGCCATTGGAAAAAATCTTGATTTGATACTGAGATAAATCGGCCGCTGTCGCATCGGGGTTATAAATCTCCAGTCCCTTACGGTTCGATGTACCATCGACATATTGACTGAACATCAGCTCTGCATGTGCAGAAAAGCCACAACCCATGAGTGCCATGGCCCAGCATAAAGTATGTAATTTCATTGTTTTTTATCAGTTGTTAAAGCTTATTCAGGCTATTTTTTAGACATGACAGATGTATGAACATTTGATGAAACTATTTCTGCATTTTCATGACAGCTGCCGTGAAAAAAATAGCGCAATGCATGAAAAAATTTGACTTCAACTGCTCAGGACTTAAAATACCGCATTTGAATTTTTTACGATTGCCAAAGTTATGTCGAATGATCAATTAGACCAGCAAGTCGTCGAGCTGGACAACTTAAACGAGCACCGTGAAATTGTGACGTTTATGCGTCGTTCCTCACCACTCAACACCTCTCAACGTACTGCGCTTGAACAATATGGTCACCTAATTTTGGAATATCCGGTTGGCGATTTACGTCAGCATTTTGAACATCCAGAACGTCCTTTAACGGTAGAAATCGGTTTTGGAATGGGCCGTTCACTGGTCTTAATGGCGCAGGCCAATCCGGAGCGTAACTTTGTGGGTATTGAAGTGCATGTGCCGGGTATTGCCCAGTGCGTATATGAAGCAGGCACAGCCGGTTTAAGCAACCTGCGTGTACTGGATGCCGATGCAATTCAGGTGCTGCGTGAAATGCCAGACAACAGCATTAACACCGTGCAACTGTACTTCCCGGACCCATGGCAAAAGAAACGCCACTTCAAACGCCGCTTTGTGGTGGATGAGCGTATGGAACTGATTGAACAAAAACTGGAAATGGGCGGTACTTTCCATGCAGCAACTGACTGGGAACCGTATGCAGAATGGATGCTGGACGTGCTGGACAACCGTTCACGTTTAGAAAACCTGGCAGGCAAAGGCAACAGCTATCCACGTCCGGAATGGCGCCCGCAAACCAAATTTGAACGCCGCGGTATTGAAGCCGGTCACAAGATTAACGACTTTATCTTTAAGAAAATTTCTTAATCACAAAGTTGAAAAAGCGCTGAAATCTCAGCGCTTTTTTTATACGTCCCTATCTTGAGATTAGACAAAATAGATGATCTACCAGTCAAAAGTGATTTAAAAGATCAGATCAACGACTCGATTAACCAGTATAAAACCGAAGATAACAACAATGGTTTATGACTGATGACGTTCTAAAATCTGCTGGCTGAATAGTTGATAGACCGCCTGTAAATCAGGTCGCTGCGCATCAGCCAATAACTGCTGATGCATCTGTAAAATATTCTGATCACCACGCATGGCCGGGCCGGTCTGCATGGTTTTAGGATCGGCCTGGGTGGCCTTCTGCGCCGTTTCCAGCATTAACGGATACAGCAGACTAAAATCGACCTGCTGGACATCAACAATTTGCCGGGCTATGTCATAACAATAATTACTGAAATTACAAGCAAACACCGCGGCCAGATGCAGGCTCAGACGCTGCTCGGAGCTATAGGCATAGACCCGCTGACTGAGTTCATTGGCCAGCTGCAATAATACAGCCTGATCGTCTTCATCTGCCGCTTCAATAAATACAGGGGTCTGACTCCAGTCAATCTCACGTTCCAGACTAAAGGTTTGCAGCGGATAAAATACTCCGGCACGTGCATGTACCTGCTGTAACAGCTGCATTGCAGTACTGCCGGAGGTATGGACCATCAGCACTTCAGGCAAATGAGGATGCACCTGCTCAATTACCGCGGCAATGGATTGATCACTCACCGCAATGATCACCAAGTCCAGTGTCGCATCAAACTGTTCAGGGCTATGAATTGCACTGGCCTGTACCTGCTGTGCCAGCTGCGCTGCCTTATCCAAACTGCGGCTATAAATTTGTACTATCTGGTGCCGTGCACTCAATGCCTGTGCCAGATGATGTGCTACCCGTCCCGCGCCAATAATCCCGATTCGCATCTGTTTCATCTATATTTTGAACTGCCCACAGCATGCCAATAAAAAAAGGACGAATCAATTCGTCCTGATAGACTTGAGCCAGTTTTAGAACTTTCTTAAGGTCAGAATCTGTTCACTGCGTCCAAATGGCCCATGAACATCATGCAGAATGCCGCTGGTCAGACCAATACCGTCTTCACCATATTGTTGTACCACTTCCAGTCCTAGCCACTGGCCTTGCGGCAAGCGGTGCAGATGAATTTGCAGATCCAAATTTGGAAAGCCCCAACCGGCATTCGGGTCCTGACGTGGCACCACGCCATTGGCAGTATCTACCATGCCCATCAGGCGGGTAAAATCGGACGTCGGCTGGCCGTCAATCATTTCAAGCTGATTACTGAGCCAGACAATGCCTTTGCCCGGACGATGGTCCAGATGGGCACGGGTCTGAATACTTTGAATATAGCCGCCTGGCCAGCAGCGCATGCCATCCCACTCGGGTAAATAGTCCGGACTTTCTGCCGGTAAATCTTCCAGACCGGCAATGGCACGAGTGTCGGAAGTCAGCATTTTCCAGGCACGCGCCACAATACAGGTTTTGCCATTGGCACACATTTCCGCTTCAATCAGTTCAATGGTTTTGCCCGGGCGAATCATGCGGGTAGTAATCGAAAATTCACCAAAGGCAATCAAACCAAAAATATCCAGCCCGACCCGGCCAATGCGCATTTCTGCACGTGGCTGGAACTGTTCCAGCTCTGCACAGAGAATACCGGTGGCAGGTGCCATATGCTGCTCATGCGGATTCCACGCGCCCTGAGCATGAATATTCGATTCATAATAAGCTGTGCTGCTGCCATCTGCATGCTGTTCACGTCTGATAAAACTGTAATATGCCGACATTATTTTCCCTACTTCCTTGCTCTTTGGTCTGTGTGCTACCTGCCTGTGTAGCCCCTGTCTCGTTTATTTTCGTGCAAAAAAACCATAATAATTCATGATTTGACAATAAACCCTGCAACTTTTAAATCCGACTTTTGTTAATACGTCTTTGGTCTGTTCAGCCGAAACCAGTTCAAAATCATCATCCAGACGTGCAATCATCTTTTCACTCTGGCTCACTGTTAAGCCCTGTTGCACCGCTACATGCTGCAGCACTTGCTGTTCAGCCAATGTTTCAGGCTGCATCAGGTCATAACTGAGGAAAACACCACCCGGTTTTAAGCGCTGGCAGATGTCCTGAAAAAAATCGGCTTTGGCCGGCATGGGAATAAAATGCGCCACCAGAATGGCCAGTGCCGCATCAAAAGGCTGAGGGGACTCTAAACTCTGGGTATCGGCCTGAATAAACTGCACCCGCTCGGCACCTGCAATTGAGCGGATCGTATTTTGTGCCTGTTCCAGCATGGCACGGGAGGGATCAATGGCGGTAATCTGCCACTGTGGATGATGCGCCAATAAATAGGTCAGCTCATAGCCTGTCCCGCACCCGACCACCAGAATATGCGCAGTTTCCGGTAATTCTGCCGTTAGAATGGCATCAATCTGTTGATGTACCAGTTCATAGCCGGGAATCAGTTTACGGATGTGATCATCATAGCCGGCGACAATGACTTCACTGTGAAAGTTTTTGGCCATCTTTAACTCACTCTACCTCTGACTCTTGAATAGACTTGCGAAGATCATTCTTGTTGGAAAGTCATGACAGCTCGCGGAAAGCAAAGCAATTTTGCTCTGATTTGATTTTTCCCGAGATTCAATCACATGACCGGCGATATCCCTGTCGCCCTGTCATGTGATTAGATGCCTGCATGAATCAAGCAATTTCTTTTAGGTTTAACTCTTCACGCATAAATTCACGCAGCTTAAACTTCTGCGCCTTACCCGATGCCGTCATTGGAAACTCGCTAAAGAAACGCACATAACGTGGCACTTTATTGTGTGAAATATGCTCGGCGCAGTACTGGCGAATGGTTTCTTCTGTGCAAGGGTCGTTTTCATGCAAGATAATGCAGGCGCAGAGTTCTTCGCCATATTTATGGTCAGGTACGCCAATCACCTGTACATCGCAAACCGCCGGATGGGTATAGAGGAAATCTTCAATTTCTTTCGGGAACAGGTTTTCACCGCCACGAATCACCACATCTTTAATCCGGCCTTTAATTTTGACAAAGCCTTCATCGTCCATTTCAGCGATATCACCGGTATGCATCCAGCGTGCAGCATCAATCACTTCTGCGGTTTTTTCCTGATCTTCCCAATAGCCGAGCATTACCGAATAACCGCGAACACAGAGTTCACCGAGCTGTCCACGTGGTAACACCTTGCCCTCTTCATCGACAATTTTGACTTCCAGATGCGGATGGACTCGGCCCACGGTACTGACGCGACGTTCCACCGAATCTTCCGTTGAACTTTGCGCACTTACCGGTGCTGTTTCGGTCATACCATAGCAGATGGTAATTTCCGACATATGCATGCGGTCGATCACGCGCTGCATGATTTCCTGCGGACATGGACTGCCGGCCATAATACCGGTGCGCAAGCTTGACAGGTCAAACTCATCAAACTGTTCATGCTCTAAAATGGCAATGAACATGGTCGGTACGCCATAAGCGGCGGTACATTTTTCCTGCTGAATGGCTTTTAAAGTATCCAGCGGGTTAAATACGGCTGATGGATAAACCATGGTGGAACCATGAGTGATACAGGCCAAGTTCCCCATCACCATCCCGAAACAGTGGAATAACGGCACTGAAATACAGACCCGATCTGCTGGGCTGAGATGAATTGCTTCACCAACAAAATAGCCATTATTTAAAATGTTGTTATGGGTCAGCATGGTGCCTTTCGGATTCCCGGTGGTGCCCGATGTGAACTGGATATTAATGGTTTCATCAAACTGCAATTCACTAGAAATCTGCTGCAGTTTTTGCAGCATTTTTTTGCTTGGCGGGGTCAGTAAATCCTGAAAGCGGTGTAATCCGGCATGTTCCTGATCATCAATTTTAATAATATGTTTCAGATGCGGCAGGCGCTCGGCTTTCAGCACTTTGCTTGCTGCCTGGTTCAGCTCCGGGGCAATTTTGGTCAGAATCTCCTGATAATTGGTGGTCTTGAACTGCGAGGCAATCACCAGTCCCTTACACGACACTTTATTCAGTACATATTCCAGCTCATTGCTTTTATAGGCCGGGTTCAGGTTCACCAGAATAATGCCGGCTTTAAAGGCCGCAAACTGGGTAATGGTCCATTCCACGCAGTTCGGCGACCAGATTGCAAGACGGTCACCTTTTTGAAAGCCCAGTTTCAGCAAACTGCAGGCAAAGGCATTCACCTGCTCTTGCAACTGCCGGTAGCTCAAACGCACATTCTGATGCAGGCTGACCACCGCATCCTGTTCGGCGTATTGCGCGCAAGCCTGATCAAATTTTTCACCAATCGTTGTGCCCAGTAAAGGCTGGCTGCTCGTTCCGTAGGCGTAACTTAACCGTACTTGTGTCATTGAATCGTTCTCCTTGATTCTTTGTAATTCTGATTTTCAACTCTACTAATTGTTTTTGAACCACGACTACCTGTCTGTCTTCCCTGCCGTTTTTATCGTTTTTTACTCACTTCCCTCCTGTCGACGTACTGCATTCACACAAAAATCGGCAATCTGTTTGACAAAGTAATCCTTATAGTTTTGATCAAACATCACATTGCGAGATGGGTTTAAAGGTTCAATCACCACAAAAGTCATAGAGCCAACCACGCCCAGTGCGGCGGTGTTCAAATCTTCAAACTCAAACTCACCATTGACTTTTCCTTCAGCCAAAATTTCCTTAATGCTCTGCTTGATCAGCTGTTTACTGCGAAAACGTTCATGTTCCATTTCCGGATCAACCGGTTCAAACATGAGCGCATACGCCAGTTGGGGACTGTTCATGGCACGCTTCACAAAAGTTGTAACAGATTTTTGCAATTTCTGTTTTGGCGATAAATCCGAGCCGGCAATGTGGTTCAAAATTTCAACCTCATGCTGAATCGCATTCGACAACACTTCAATTAAAATCTGGCTTTTGTTTTCGAAATATCGATAGACCAGACCGGTAGATACACCGGCACGTTCCGCAATGGCCTGAATCGACGCCTCTTTAAAGCCCCCTTGAGCAATTAGTTCACGAGCGGACTGCAAAATCGACAGGCGATTCTGTTCCATTCGTTCCTGCATCAATGATGATCTTTTATAACTCATATCTTATTCTCAACCAGATAAAATGAATTGTAAATCATTTTGTGAATTTTAGTTCACTTTTTTAAATTTTCGATGTATGTTAAAAACCAAGCACAACAAAAATGCTTTTTTGGAAACAACAAATATAACCGCAGGATGGATGAAGAAATGAATTTACAAAGCTTGGATTTCGGTTTGGATGAAACACTGATCGCCCTTCGTGATTCAGTTGCTGCATTTTGTGCAAAAGAGATCGCACCAATTGCTCAACAGGTCGACCGTGACAACGAATTCCCTGCTCATCTTTGGAAAAAGTTTGGGGACATGGGTTTACTCGGTCTGACTGTAAGTGAGGAATATGGTGGCACCAACCTCGGTTATCTGGCACATATTATTGCCATGCAGGAAATTTCACGTGCCTCAGCATCCATTGGCCTTTCCTACGGGGCACATTCTAACCTATGTGTGAACCAAATTAAGCGTAATGGTAACGAAGAACAGAAACAGCGCTATTTACCGAAACTGATTTCAGGTGAATATGTCGGCGCATTGGCCATGTCAGAACCGAATGCCGGCTCCGATGTGGTGAGCATGAAACTCAAAGCTGAAGATCAGGGCGATCATTATCTGCTAAACGGTTCAAAAATGTGGATCACCAACGGTGGCGATGCAGATGTGCTGGTGGTCTATGCCAAAACTGATACCCAAGCCGGCGCCAAAGGCATGACCGCTTTCCTGATTGAAAAAACCATGCCGGGCTTTAGCCACGGTACGCACCTGGACAAACTGGGCATGCGCGGCTCGAATACCTATCCACTGTTCTTTGACAACGTGCGCGTACCGAAAGAAAACGTCCTCGGCGGTGTCGGCAATGGTGTAAAAGTGCTGATGAGTGGTCTGGACTATGAACGTGCTGTATTAAGCGCAGGCCCACTGGGCATTATGGATGCCTGCCTAGACACCGTGATTCCGTATATCCACGAGCGTAAACAGTTTGGTCAGGCACTGGGCGAATTCCAGCTGATGCAAGGCAAAATTGCTGATATGTATTCGACCTGGCTGGCCTGTAAAGCACTGGTCTATGCCGTAGGTGCAGAATGTGACAAAGCCGAGCATAGCCGCAGCCTGCGTAAAGATGCTGCCAGCGCAATTTTATATGCAGCCGAAAAAGCCACCTGGATGGCCGGTGAAACCATTCAGACGCTAGGTGGGAACGGTTATATCAATGAATTTTCTGCTGGACGTTTATGGCGTGATGCCAAACTCTATGAAATTGGTGCAGGCACCTCGGAAATTCGCCGTATGCTGATTGGCCGCGAACTGTTTAACGAAACTGCCTAAAAAATAAATCACAAGAATAGACAAGGATGTTGGCATGAATCAATTACAGAGCAAAATCAATATTCGCAGCGAAGAGTTCAAAAACAACCACGCAGCGATGCAAACCCTGGTCGATGACCTGAAACAGAAAGTCCAGAAAATTGCCCTGGGCGGCGGTGAAACTGCACGTCAGAAACATCTGGATCGCGGTAAATTATTACCACGTGAACGGATTGACCACCTGATTGATCCGGGTACGGCTTTTATTGAAATTGGTCAGCTGGCTGCCTATCAGGTGTATCAGGATGATGTGCCTGCTGCCGGTGTGGTGGCCGGTGTCGGTCAGGTCAATGGCGTGACCTGTATGATCATTGCCAATGATGCGACAGTCAAAGGCGGAACGTATTATCCGCTGACTGTGAAAAAGCATTTACGCGCTCAGGAAATTGCCGAGCAGAACCATCTGACCTGTATCTATCTGGTCGATTCTGGCGGTGCCTATTTACCGCTGCAAGATGAAGTATTCCCGGACCGTGATCACTTCGGCCGTATTTTCTACAATCAGGCGCGTATGTCGAGCATGGGCATTGCCCAGATCGCCGTGGTGATGGGCAGCTGTACAGCCGGCGGTGCTTATGTCCCTGCCATGTCGGATGAAACCATTATTGTGCGGAATCAGGGTACGATTTTCCTGGGTGGCCCGCCACTGGTGAAAGCTGCCACCGGTGAAGTGGTCAGCAGTGAAGACCTGGGCGGTGGAGATGTGCACACCCGTTTATCAGGTGTGGCCGATCATCTGGCAGAAAATGACGAACATGCTTTGGCGATTGCCCGCAACATCGTCGCCAATTTAAATAAAAAACCAAATCCGCAGCCGGAAAATGTCGAAGCACCATTATTCGATGCGTCAGAGCTGTACGGCATTGTCCCGACTGATGCACGTAAACCGTTTGATGTGCGTGAAGTGATTGCCCGTATTGTCGATGGTTCACGTTTTGACGAGTTCAAGGCACGTTTTGGGACCACGCTGGTCACCGGCTTTGCCAAACTGTACGGTATGCCGGTTGGTATTATTGCCAACAACGGGATTCTGTTTTCCGAGTCGGCACAAAAAGGCGCACACTTTATTGAACTGTGCACCCAGCGCAACATTCCTCTACTGTTTATTCAGAACATCACCGGCTTTATGGTTGGCCGTCAGTATGAAAATGAAGGCATTGCCAAAAATGGTGCCAAACTGGTAATGGCAGTCGCGACAGCCAATGTGCCGAAACTGACCCTGGTGATTGGCGGTTCTTTTGGTGCCGGCAACTACGGCATGTGTGGCCGTGCCTATTCGCCACGCTTTATGTGGACCTGGCCAAACTCGCGTATTTCCGTGATGGGCGGTGAGCAGGCTTCGAGTGTACTCTCGACCCTGAAACGCGACCAGATTGAAAGCAAAGGCGGCAGCTGGTCAGCGGAAGAAGAAGATCAGTTTAAACAGCCTATTCGTGACCAGTACGAACGTCAGGGGCATCCATATTATGCTTCTGCGCGTTTATGGGATGATGGTGTTATTGATCCAGCACAATCACGTGAAGTATTGGCGCTCAGTCTGGCGGCGGCATTAAATGCCCCAATCCAGCCAACCAAATTCGGCGTGTTCCGCATGTAAGAGGTGACAAAAATGGATTATCAATTTTTACAACTCGAACAGCAAGATCAGGTGGCTACGGTGTGGATTAACCGTGCCGAACTGCACAATGCCTTTAATACGCAGGTCATTGAAGAATTACACGCCTGCTTTCAGCAACTGAATACCCGCGCTGATGTACGTGTGGTGATTCTGGCCGGTCGTGGCAAGAGCTTCTCTGCCGGTGCCGACCTGAACTGGATGAAACAGGCCGGTCAGGCCTCACAAGCCGACAATGAAGCCGATGCCCTGAAACTGGCCAAAATGCTGCAAAGTCTGGCCACCTTGAAACAGCCGACTATCGCTCGCGTACATGGCATTGCCTTTGGTGGTGGTATGGGTCTGGCCTCGGCCTGTGATATTTGTGTGGCCAGCACCGATGCCAAATTTGCCACCTCTGAGGTACGTTTAGGCCTGGCGCCATCCACCATCAGCCCTTATGTCATTCGTGCCATTGGCGCACGTCAGGCATCACGTTACTTTTTAACTGCTGAACGGATTTCTGCAGCACAGGCACACGCTATTGGTCTGGCACATGAAGTGACCGCACCGGAACAGCTGGACAGCAAAATTGATGAAATTGTGCAGGCCTTATTACTCGGTGGCCCTGAAGCACAGCACGCATCGAAGCAGCTCATTCAGATGGTGAACCAGCAAGTCCTGACCGAGGACCTCTTGCTGCAAACCGCACAGCATATTGCCCACGTTCGCCAGGGAGATGAGGCGAAAAACGGCTTAAATGCTTTCCTTAACAAACAAAGCCCGGCCTGGATCAAGACCACGGCATAACAACTAGAAGGATCCTAACGATGTTTGAAAAGATTTTAATTGCCAACCGTGGTGAAATTGCCTGCCGTGTCATTCGTACTGCCAAAAAACTGGGAATTGCAACTGTTGCAGTCTATTCAGATGCAGATGCTCAGGCCCAGCATGTCAAACTGGCCGATGAAGCAGTCTATATTGGTGAATCACCAGCAGCACAAAGCTATTTACAGATTGAACGGATTATCGAAGCCGCAAAAAGCACCGGCGCACAAGCCATTCACCCGGGTTATGGCTTCCTGTCTGAAAATGACCAGTTTGCTTTTGCCTGTCAGGACAACAACATTGTCTTTATTGGCCCGCCAGTTGACGCCATTCTGGCGATGGGTTTAAAAGCCACCTCTAAAGCCTTGATGGAAAAAGCCGGCGTACCACTGACACCGGGTTATCATGGCACCAATCAGGATGCTGCGTTCTTAAAACAGCAAGCCGATGACATTGGCTATCCGGTGCTGATTAAAGCCAGCGCCGGCGGTGGCGGTAAAGGGATGCGTCTGGTTGAGCGCAGTGAAGATTTCCTTAGCGCCCTGGCCTCATGTAAGAGTGAAGCCCGTTCCAGCTTTGGCAATGAAGATGTACTGATTGAACGCTATGTAGTGCAGCCGCGTCATATTGAAGTGCAAGTGTTTGGCGATACCCATGGCAACTATGTGCATCTGTTTGAGCGTGATTGCTCGGTACAGCGCCGCCATCAGAAAGTACTGGAAGAAGCACCAGCACCGAAAATGCCGGAAGATAAACTGGAAGCCATGCGCCAGGCCGCAATTGATGCCGCGCGTGCCGTAAATTATGTCGGTGCCGGCACCGTCGAGTTTATTGTCGAGCAAGACGGGACCGCCTACTTCATGGAAATGAACACCCGTCTGCAGGTTGAGCACCCGGTGACTGAAATGATTACCGGTCAGGATCTGGTCGAGTGGCAATTACGCGTCGCCTTTGGTGAGCCTTTACCAAAACAGCAGCACGAATTGCAGATTCACGGCCATGCTCTGGAAGCACGTGTTTATGCCGAAGAACCTGAAAAAGGCTTTATTCCGGCGATTGGTCAAATCAGCTATCTGCATTATCCAACACAAAATGAAGCGGTACGTGTCGACAGCGGTATTGTTGAAGGCGATGAAATTAGCACCTACTACGACCCGATGATTGCCAAACTGATTGTCTGGGGCAAAAACCGTGAAGCAGCATTAACGCAAATGCACCATGCTTTAGGTCAGTTCCATGTCGATGGTCTGGGCAACAACATTGCCTTCCTGGATCGTCTGGTACTGTGCGATTCTTTCAAGAATGCCAATTTGGATACTGGCCTGATTCAGCGCGAAGAAGAATTCCTGCTAAAACCGGCCACAGAGCTGAACAGTACGCTAGTGGTCAGCGCGGCCTTCATCGAATTGCTGTCACGTTTGGCCCAGAACCCGAGCGCCAGCAATCCGGTCTGGCAGACCAATGCTTTCTGGCGTTTAAACCTGCAATCGGGGCAGACAATCAAATTACAATGTAATGACAAAACCTTAAATATCCAGTTTGCAGCACAAGAACATGGCTTTGTCGCACAGTATGAGGGTCAGACTTTTGAGCTTGAGGGTCAGTTACTGGATGCGCATACCCTGCAATTCAAGCTGGCCGGCAAACAGCAAAAACTGGCCTTTAGCCAGACTGAACATGGCATTACCCTGTTCCAGAATGGCCAGAGCTATAAATTTACCTATCTGAAACCGGTATTTAACCAGGATGATGAACAAGGTGCTGAAAACAACCTGACTGCGCCAATGCCAGGTGTCATCACTCAGGTACTGGTCGCGGCCAATGACAAAGTCAAAAAAGACGATGTCCTGATGACCCTCGAAGCCATGAAAATCGAATACTCGATTCGTGCACCGCATGATGGCATCGTGGCCAGCTCTTACTTCCAGGCCGGTGATCAGGTCAAAGCTGGCGATGAGCTGGTGGAATTCCAGCCGCTGGCGGAGGAAGTCGCATGAGCGAATTTGTCAAAATTGTTGAAGTCGGGCCACGCGATGGCCTGCAAAATGAAAAAACACCCTTAACCCTGGATGACCGCAGACAGCTGATTCTGGATTTAATGCAAACCGGTTTACAGGCCATTGAAGTTGGTTCCTGTGTATCGGCCAAATGGGTACCGCAAATGGCAGACAGCGATGTGCTGTTTGCCGGCTTGCCCAAAGATCCAAATATTCAGTTCAGCCTGCTCACGCCAAACCTGAAAGGTTTTGAATCTGCGCTGGCAGTGGGTTGCAAAGAAGTGGCGGTCTTTACCGCAGCCTCTGAAAGTTTTACCCGCAAAAACATCAATTGTTCGATTGATGAAAGCTTTGAAAAATTCAGCGATGTGATGCGTGAAGCCAAAGCGCACAACATTCGTGTGCGTGGTTATGTGTCCTGTATGGTCGATTGTCCGTATGAAGGCGCAATTGATCCGCAGCAGGTGGCAAAAGTTTCGCAGCGCCTGCTGGATATGGGCTGCTATGAAGTGTCTTTGGGTGAAACCATTGGCACCGCCACACCCGACCGGGTGAAAAAAGTCTGGGACGCCTGTCTGGCCGAACTGGATACGACGGTGCTGGCCGGTCATTTCCATAATACCTATGGCATGGCCATCGCCAATATTTACCAGTCACTGCTGCAAGGTATTCGCGTTTTTGACTCGTCAATTGCCGGTTTAGGCGGCTGTCCTTATGCCAAAGGCGCATCCGGCAATGTCTCAACCGAAGATCTGTATTACCTGCTGTCCAACATGGGCTATGAAACCGGCATTCAGCTGGATGCCTTGATGCAGGCCAGCCGTAATATCAGCAATGTTTTACAGCGCAATAATCCATCCAATTATGCCAATGCCTACTGGCAAAAAGCCTGCGCTTAATAACCGAATAAAACCCGGCTTGAGCAATGCCCTCAAGCCACTCAAGGATGTAACAGCAGCAATCTGCTGAAAAAAGGATAAAAATAGAGGTGACACATGGCAAATAAAGTCTATGACAGCGCACAAGCCGCCTTAAATGGCGTGGTTCAGGATGGTCAAACCCTGGCCGTGGGTGGTTTTGGCCTGTGCGGGATTCCTGAAGCATTAATTGCCGCGCTAAAAGACACCGGTGCCAAACAGCTGACATGTATTTCCAACAATGCCGGTGTCGATGGTTTTGGTCTGGGGCTGCTGCTTGAAACCAAACAGATTAAAAAAATGATTTCATCCTATGTCGGTGAAAACAAGGAATTTGAACGCCAGTTCCTGAGTGGTGAACTGGAAGTTGAACTGACTCCGCAAGGTACGCTGGCAGAAAAATTACGTGCCGGCGGTGCAGGTATTCCAGCCTTCTTTACCGCCACCGGTGTCGGTACCGTCATCGCGGAAGGCAAAGAAGTGCGCCAGTTTAAAGGTCAGGATTATATCTTAGAAGAATCTTTAACTGCCGATGTTGCCCTGGTCAAAGCCTATAAAGCCGACAAGGCCGGCAACCTGATTTTCCGTAAAACTGCACAAAACTTTAATCCGGTCTGTGCCATGGCGGGCAAAATCACCATTGCCGAAGTCGAAGAAATTGTAGAGATTGGCGCGCTCGATCCAGATGAAATTCATCTGCCGGGGATTTATGTCAACCGCATTGTGTTAAATGCACATCCTGAAAAACGTATTGAACAAATGACTTTAAAGGCGGAGGCTTAAACCATGGCTTGGACGCGTAATCAAATGGCGCAGCGCGCCGCACAAGAACTGGAAGATGGTTTCTATGTCAATTTAGGGATTGGTTTACCAACTTTGGTCGCTAACTATATTCCGGAAAATATCAACGTTTGGCTACAGTCAGAAAATGGCCTGCTCGGGATTGGGGAATTCCCAACTGAAGCCACGGTCGATGCCGACCTGATTAATGCCGGCAAACAGACGGTCACAGCTCGTCAAGGTGCGTCGTTTTTCTCTAGCGCAGACTCTTTTGCCATGATCCGTGGCGGTCATGTCAATATTGCCATTCTGGGGGCCATGGAAGTCTCTGAACAGGGCGATCTGGCCAACTGGATGATTCCGGGCAAAAAAGTCAAAGGTATGGGCGGTGCCATGGACCTGGTCGCAGGTGTGCAAAAAGTGGTGGTGTTGATGGAACACTGCGCCAAAGATGGGACACCTAAAATCGTTTCACAGTGTAGCCTGCCGCTGACCGGTAAAGCCGTGGTTCATCGCGTAATTACCGATTTGGGCGTTCTGGATATTACCCCAACCGGCGTGCAGCTGGTGGAACTGGCACCGGAGGTCAGTTTTGATGAAATCCAGAAAGTCACCGGGGTGCCTTTAATACGTAATGCAGCTTAATGGCTGGTTTTAAAAGCGGGCATCGGATGGTCGTGAATACATCCCCACCGCTACCTCCGCTTTTCAACTAAACCCAAAAGGACGACTTGACGTCGTCCTTTTCTATTTCCTTAACTCAATCCTTACTCTGCTTTTTTCTCGACAATACCTTGGTCATCGACCGCACGTACCACCCCGGTTTCTGTATTTAATACTTCAAACTCAATACGACGGTTCTGGAACTGCCCTTCTGGGGTTGCATTTGGTTCCATCGGCTGTTGCTGGCCATACCCCACGGCCTGTAACTGGGAAGGATCAACCCCGCGTTGTACCAGATAATCACGTACCGCTTCAGCACGGCGTAAGGACAACAGATTATTGGCTTCATTGCTGCCTACTGCATCGGTATGGCCTTTAATGGTCAAATGTACATGCGGCGCACGCTGGATTAAGGCCGCAGCCTGATCCAGAATCGGCTGATTGGCTTCCGGTACAGTCGAAGATGCCGACTCAAAATGAATCGCCTCCAGATTTAAGGCTGTGGCGACATCCAGCGCCTGAATATTATCCGGGTTAATCACGGCCAAGGCTTGTGCTGCGGTCGTGGTCGCTGGTGTGACGGTCTGTACATCGAGATCCTGCTGCACCGTAATGGTCATATTCTTGGCCAAAGGACGCAGCTGATTGGCCACACGCTGCGCATCTGCCGGATTGGTGGACTGAATCGCAATCTGCTCACCCATCCAGGTCATATTGGTATTCGGCACATCTTTCAGGATTTTCAGTGCCGTTGGAATCACATCCTGATCAATAAATTCACTATGATAATTACTGGCGCTATTCACCCCACAACCTGTCGGATGGTTAAAAATCCGTTTAACTTCTGTTTGCAGAATGTCGGTATAAGCCGGATTGTTCAGATACAACTGACAGGTGACCAGATCGCCATTGGAACCGGTATTGACCTGCAAATAGGCCGGTTCCGTCGCTGCTGCCTGGGTAACAGGCACCTCTTCTTCATTACGGTCAGAACAGGCTTTAAATAAAAAGGCCAGTAACAATGCCAGAATAATAAAAATCAGAATCGGTACCCACGGCGAGCGCTTCTGCTCTGGCACCTCTTCATATAACTCAGGCGCCTGATGAATAGTCTGCCCGGCAGTGGCATTGACGCCCAAACCGGCCAGCAGCGCAGCGGCCCATTCCGGCAAAGCAGCCTGAATGTCCGGCATATGCTGATCAAGCAAATGCACAATCGCCTCAGGATCGGTCGAGCCGGCCTCGCTTTCTAAAAAACCTAAGGTTGGTACGATGGCCCGGTTCAGGGTAGATTCAATTTCATCTGCCGGCGCCTGACCGCGGCTAAATTCCAGAAACTGCTGTTTCAGGTTCAGGTTGGTACCAAAAATTTCAGCCAGCCGCGGATTAAGCTGATTTCTCAGGCTGTCAATGAGGGATGGCCGGTGTCTTAACACCGATAAAAATACCGGATAAAAATCATTTAAGGCACGGTTTTTCTCAATGAGGTAATCCGTTTCCCCGTCTAGCACAATGGATGACACGCTATTTTTCAATAATTCTATCAATCTGGTTTGCATGATATGGCCTCATTTTTTTCATTGTTCTACTCGCATTTTTTAGTGTATCTGGTCATTTTTTAGACGTTGTAAATAATTGTATTTTTCTTTATGTACTTAAATTAAAACATAAAAAAAGCCAGCAAATGCTGGCTCTTGAACAGGCGAATTTAGGCCAGGAAAGTCTGAATTACCTTGCCTTTCACGGTTTGCTGAATCAGTGGCGTGTTCTTGCCTTGGGACAGAATGCTGTCTTTGTCCAGCGTCCACTCCAGTTCAGGATCAACCAGAATCCAGCCGGCTTCCTGCATCCAGCGATCTGCCATTTGCGCAACCGTCGCCGGTGCCAGTGTCACGGTATGCACCCATTCCAATGGACTGAACAGACCTTCCTCAACCAGTTGCACACCCAAGGGCACAAAGGTATCAAAAGCGGTAAAGCCCGGTAAGGTTTCAGCAAACGGTGCCATTTTGGCCGAACTGCTTAAGGGTTCATGATGGGTACAGATCGCATCAATTACGCCATCTTTTAAGCCCTGACGCAGCAATTCTTTGTCTTTTTCAGCACGTAGCGGTGGACGCACATGCGCCAGCGAGTTAAAGCCATCAATCACCTGATCGGTTAGATGCAGCTGATGCATCGCCACATCACAGGTTACTGGCAGGCCTTTTTCTTTGGCAATTTTAATCAGCTCGACCGAAGCGCCACAGGACAGCAAACCGAAATGCGCACGGACTTTGGTCGCTTCAATCATCAACAGGTATTTGGCAATGGCTACGGTTTCGGCCAGCGCCGGAATCATAGGCAAGCCCTGACGTGAAGCAATAAAACCTTCATGCACACAGCCATCTTTGGCAATTTGCGGTTCTTCGGCATAGAACACCACGGTCAGGTCCAGACCGGCTGCATATTCCAGCGTGCGAATCACGACATCATCATCAGCAAAGGATGCATTGGCATTGGAAACTGCAGTACAGCCGCCCTTTTTCAGACCGGCCATATTGGCAGGCTGTTTGCCTTGCAAGCCTTGGGTTTGTGCGCCAATCACCTGTAAATAAATACCACCATCCAGCATGGCTTTTTCGACCAGACCGTGAATCAAAGCACCATTGTCCTGCACAATCGGCTTGGAATCTGGTGGGGTAAACACGTGCAGAATACCGTTTTCACGTGCCGCCTTGCCTTCTGATTTTAAAGTACCATGCTGCTGCTGACCCGGTTCACGCATCCGCGCGCACAGATCAACCATGGTTGGCATCAGCCATTTGCCTTGTCCATCAATGGTTTCAGTCACATCTGCTGTTTCTGCAACCAGCTTGCCATTTTCCAGATATACCGTTTGCACGCGATCAGTCTTTTGCATTGGATCAAGAACGCGGACATTTTCAATTTTTACAATACGCATGACTGATTCCTTATACCGCAATCGCTTCAATTAAACCTTGTTCCTGCAACTGACCCTGCATCGCCAGTGCCAGCACAGCCATACGCACCGCAATACCATTGGTCACCTGATTTAAAATCACCGATTGCGGACCATCGGCAATGCTGGAATCAATTTCCACACCCCGGTTCATCGGTCCCGGGTGCATCACGATACAATCCGGTTTGGCCAGCGCCAGACGCTCTTTGTTCAGGCCATACATTTTGTAGAATTCTGCCGGTGAGGACAGCGCCGGTGAATCAATCCGTTCATTCTGGATACGCAAGGTAATAATCACATCACAATCACGGATGCCATCTTCCATTTTATTAAACAGGCGTACATCGGCCCCGTATTCCTCAAAACCAAATGGCAGCAAGGTATTCGGTGCAATCACGCGAATATCTTTACAACCTAAAGTTTGTAACGCCGCCACATCAGAACGTGCCACGCGCGAATGTTTAATATCGCCAATAATGGCAATGCTCATGTCAGCAAAGTCTTTTTTGGTTTCACGGCGAATGGTCAGCATATCCAGCATCGCTTGAGTCGGATGCGCATGACGGCCATCTCCGGCATTAATAATCGCGATATTTGGACAGACATCCTTGGCAATAAAATGCGCTGCACCTGAAGAGGAATGACGCACCACAAAAATATCGGCGGCCATGGCTTCTAAATTCCACAGCGTATCGCGCAGGGTTTCGCCTTTAGAGGTACTGGAACGGGCAATGTCAATGTTAAGCACGTTGGCCGAAAGACGTTTGGCTGCAGCTTCAAAGGTGGTGCGGGTACGGGTTGAATTCTCAAAAAACAGGTTCATAACTGTACGACCTTCCAGCAGGTTGTTGGTGATGAGCTGATTTTGGTCATTAAAAAAGGACTGCGCGGTGTCCAAAATTTTGGTGAGGGTTTGTTTGGAAAGCCCTTCGATGGTGATGAAATGTTTTAGATTTCCATCTTTATTGAGTTGAATCTGGCTCGGAGTATGCAATGCCGCCAAGTGCATGAGAGATTCCTTATACGTTAAGTCAACGTATTATACAGAGATTCCCCTAAGATGGCGCTGAAGATTTCAACATTTAAAGCCCTTTTCCTGCCAGTGAATCAAGTTTTCTTCAATCATTACCATAAATTCAACAGGATAATTCAACCGGTTTTGATCAATATTGCTTAGGCTATTTTTGCAGATAGATAAAAAAAAGCCCTCAGAATCGAGAGCTTGTTGATGCGGATGATGGCGGTTTTAACGCAAGGCGCCAATATAATGATGCGACACCTGTGCCCGGTAAATTTCCTCCTCGGTAATTTCTGGTTCAACCTGCTCGTCGATGACCTCATCTAACGGGTTCAGCAACGGTGCATTTAAATCCAGTAGCCTGGTCAGCCGTTCGGCATAACGGCTTAATTCAGCATCTCCCGTGGCTAAGGCCAGCTCAATCACATCTTTGGCATAGCCCGGATGATCGACCAGATACAAGGCATCAATTACCCTGCCGCTGACCCGGCGTAAACGTGTATACAATAAGGTGGCCACTGAAAAGGCTTCATTGTGGGCAATTAACTGATCACTGCTTTCGACTCGCATATTTTCCCCGTTCTCCAATTTTAAAATTAAGGTCATTTTTCGTTATCATTATTTATTGTGCAAAATATATACCAACCGTTGGGAGGCATAGAAAATGGATCAAATTTAAGTGGGTTTTAGTACAAATAAATCTTGTATATCTTCAGCACAACATCCGCCCAAAGCCGTGAAAATACGTTAAAATATTAGATTGCTTTGTTGCTTTTGGAAATTTACATGCATTCGAAACCGCGTCTTTCTACATACTGGGTCACCTGTGCAGATGGACTTGAAACCTTGCTTCAAGAGGAATTAGAAGGTTTAGGGGTTCAAAATATTGAACGTTTACCGGGTCGTTTAATTTTCAAAGGCAGCTTGGAACAGGCGTATCGCATTTGTATGTGGTCACGTTTGGCTTCCCGTGTCTTAATGCCAATTCACACTTATGAGCTGGAACACCATCACGACGCACGTGATGTAGCTGAAGAGCTTTATGAAGGTGCAATCAGCTTCGACTGGTCACTGATTTTTGCACCACAAAGCACCTTTGCCATTCGCCTGCATGTGGAACGCGAAATCAAGGTCAATACCCAGTTTGCCACCTTACGCGCCAAAGATGGTGTGGTCGATTCCTTTATGGAAGCGGTAGGCCGCCGTCCAAGTATCGACACCAAGCAACCGGAAATTACCCTCTATATTCTGGCCGGCAAAACCGAGCATACCTATTGCCTCGACTTGTCCGGTGATTCGCTGCATAAACGTGGCTACCGCCGCTTTATGACCGATGCGCCAATTAAAGAAAACCTGGCCGCGGCAATTTTGCAAAAAGCCAAACTCAAAGAAAAAAATCCGGACATTATTCTGGACCCGATGTGTGGTTCAGGCACCTTTATTATTGAATCCCTGCTGATTTTAACCGACCGTGCGCCAGGTCTGGTACGCCGTTTTGGCTTTAATGGCTGGAATGGCCATGACCATGAACTGTGGATGTCATTAAAGGCAGAAGCGGATGAGCGTCATCAACAGGCGCTGGAACAGCCACTGCCAAAATTCTATGCTTTTGATGCCGACTGGGAAGCAGTCAAAGCCACCAAGCAGAATATTATTGCTGCCGGTTTTGAACGTCAGCTCGATCATATCCAGATTGAAGAACGCACCTTGTCAGACTGGCCAGATTTTCAGGCCGAAGGCAAAACTGCCTTTGTGGTGACCAACCCGCCGTATGGTGAGCGTCTGGGTGATAAAGCCTCGAACCGTGCCTTATATTTAGGTCTGTCAGCCCTGCTACAAAAACATTTCCCGAACCAGTCTGCTGCTGTCATTGCAGCTCAGGTGGAACAGGCCGATGTGCTGGCATTTAATGAGCCGCAAACCTTGCGTTTAATGAATGGTAAGCTGCCAATTTACATTCGCTTTGGTACGGTCAAACCATCAGCCGTGGTAAAACCGTTCCTGGCCGACTGGCAGCCACAGCAGTTTGAACCAATTGAAGATGCCGAAGACTTTACTAACCGTCTGCAAAAGAACATGCAGGCTTTAAAGAAATGGGCGGTTAAAGAAAACGTTTACTGCCTGCGCTTGTATGATGCCGATTTACCAGACTTTAATGTCGCGGTCGATTTATATGGTGATCGTCTGCATGTGCAGGAATATGCACCACCGAAAAAAATTGATCCGGAAAAAGCCAAAAAACGTTTTAACCTGGCGCTACAAGCGATTCGTGCCGTGACCGGTTTAGGCCGTGATGCTGTGTTTATTAAAACCCGTGCCCGTCAGGAAGGTAAAAACCAGTACACCAAACAAAGTACCGCATCGAAACGCTTTATTGTGCAGGAAGGTCAGGCCAAGATTCTGGTTAACCTCACCGACTATCTGGATACCGGCCTATTCCTGGACCATCGCCAGATTCGTTTACGCATTGCCAAAGAAGCTAAAGGCAAGCATTTCCTCAATCTGTACAGCTATACATCAACGGCGAGTTTGCATGCCGCTTTAGGCGGCGCGGCCAGTACCACCAGTGTGGACTTGTCCAACACCTATTTAAACTGGTCCAAAGAAAACTTTGTCTTAAACGGCTTAACCGTCGACCATACCGATGAACAACACCAGTTCTTTGCCAGCGACTGTTTTGAGTGGCTAAAAGAAGGTCATGAGCAATATGACCTGATCTTTATTGATCCGCCCACCTTCTCTAACTCGAAAAAATTCTACGGCACCTTTGATGTACAACGTGACCATGTTTCGCTAATTAAACGCGCCATGAACCGTTTAACCACAGAAGGCACCCTGTACTTCTCGAACAACTATCGCGGTTTTGAAATGGATGAAACCTTGCCAGCGCTGTTTGATATTCAGGAAATCAGCCATGAAACCATTGGTCCAGATTTCAAGCGTAACCAGAAGATTCACCGCGCCTGGAAAATCCAGCATCCACAAATCTAAAATGTGATTGGCAAGGACGGTGAATGGCAAAGGATGATTTGATCCTTTTCTATTCGCAATTCATTCGATCAGCAATAAAAAAGCCTGCTACCCCATAGCAGGCTTCTTTTACATCGGAAACTTTACGCTGTCACTCATCATCCAGCGTGGACTTACTTTGCAGAGTGAATCGCTACATCTGCCCGGCTTTTTGCTGCAGATACCTCCATAAAAAAACCCGGCCGAAGCCAGGTCTTTGATTAAACAGTTTAGATAAACCGTGTGCGGATTAGTTCAGTTTCAGCTTCTGGAAATCCAGTTGGCCTGCATCTGCCGTAATCACAATGGTATCTCCCGGCTGGAAGTCACCGGCCAGAATTTTCTGCGCCAGATTATTTTCTACCTGTTGCTGGATGGCACGTTTTAATGGACGCGCACCGTAAACTGGGTCAAAACCGGCTTCAATCAGCTGGTCAAAGGCAGAATCATCTACCGTTAACTTGATATCGCGGTCGGCCAGACGGGCACGTAAACGGTCCAGCTGGATATCGGCAATACCACGAATCTGCGCTTTTTCCAGGGCATGGAATACTACCAGCTCATCAATACGGTTGATAAACTCCGGACGGAAATGCTCAGACACGGCCGCCATCACCACATTGCGTACATCATCACGGCTTGGATTATCGCCCAGTTCACGCACATCGCTTGAACCCAGGTTCGAGGTCATTACAATCACGGTGTTTTTAAAGTCCACCACACGGCCCTGCGAGTCGGTCAAGCGACCATCATCCAGCACCTGCAGCAAGATGTTAAATACATCCGGATGGGCTTTCTCCACCTCATCAAACAGCACCACGCTATATGGTTTACGGCGTACGGCTTCGGTTAATACCCCGCCTTCTTCATAGCCGACATAGCCCGGAGGCGCACCGACCAGACGACTGACTGAATGTTTTTCCATAAATTCGGACATATCAATCCGGATCATGGCGTCATCGCTGTCAAACAGGAAATTGGCCAAGGCTTTGGTTAACTCGGTCTTACCGACACCGGTTGGACCCAGGAACAGGAAAGAACCACTTGGACGGTTCGGATCCGACAACCCGGCACGTGAACGGCGCACCGCATTGGATACCGCAATCACCGCTTCATCCTGCCCTACCACACGCTGATGCAGGAAGCTTTCCATTTGCAGCAGTTTTTCACGCTCGCCTTGCAGCATTTTCGCAACCGGAATACCGGTGGCTGC
Source organism: Acinetobacter sp. YH12134 (assembly GCF_013418555.1). Classification (NCBI taxonomy): domain Bacteria; kingdom Pseudomonadati; phylum Pseudomonadota; class Gammaproteobacteria; order Moraxellales; family Moraxellaceae; genus Acinetobacter; species Acinetobacter sp. YH12134. Next base: position 28,916 of record NZ_VPBT01000013.1, read on the forward strand.
GCTGACCACTTCCGCAATTTCGTTATCGGTGACTTTATTGCGCAATAACTTCGGTTCTTCTTTCTCTTCCACCAGCTCATCTTGGGCCAGCTGTTTTTCCAGTTCCGGAATCACGCCATATTGCAGACGCGACATCTCGCCCAGATCATTTTCACGCTGTGCTTTTTGCAAGGCAATACGCGCCTGATCCAGCTGCGCCTGAATCTGCTTAGTGCCTTCGACCAGAGTTTTTTCAGACTTCCACACTTCTTCCAGATCGTTATAGTCTTTTTGGACGTCTTCGATCTGTTTTTCCAGATGACTGACTTCTGCACGGCTGCCGGCATCTTCATCTTTTTTCACAGCTTCAAGTTGCAGCTTTAACTGAATCAGACGGCGTTCCAGCTTATCCAGCGCTTCCGGTTTAGAGTCCAGCTCCATCTTGATGCGCGATGCTGCTTCATCAATCAGGTCAATGGCTTTATCGGGCAACTGACGGTCAGTGATATAACGATGTGACATTTTCGCTGCAGCAATAATCGCCGAGTCGAGAATTTTCACCCCGTGGTGGACTTCATAACGCTCTTTCAGACCACGTAAAATGGCAATGGTGTCTTCGACACTTGGCTCATCGACCAGCACTTTCTGGAAACGGCGCTCAAGGGCGGCATCTTTTTCAATGTACTGACGATATTCATCGAGCGTGGTTGCCCCCACGCAGCGTAATTCACCGCGTGCCAGCGCCGGTTTCAGCATGTTGCCGGCATCCATCGCGCCATCACCTTTACCTGCGCCAACCAGGGTATGCAACTCATCAATAAACAGGATGATTTCGCCTTCATGCTTGGCCAGATCTTTCAGGACCGCTTTTAAACGCTCCTCAAACTCGCCGCGATATTTGGCACCGGCCAGCAATGAACCCAGGTCCAGCGATAACACGCGTTTGCCTTTTAAGCTTTCTGGCACTTCACCATTCACAATACGCTGTGCCAGACCTTCTACAATTGCGGTTTTACCGACCCCAGGCTCACCAATCAGTACCGGGTTATTTTTGGTCCGACGTGACAAGACCTGTACGGTACGGCGGATTTCATCATCACGACCAATCACCGGATCGAGCTTGCCAGCCAGCGCACGTTCGGTTAAATCTACAGTGTATTTATTGAGTGAATCACGTTGATCTTCATGATTATTACTCATCACTTTTTCATCACCTCGAATTTTTAAAATCACCTGACGCAGACTGTCTGCGCTGACACCGATACTGTTCAATAAGCTTTTAGTGGCCCCAACTTCGCTCAGGCCCAGTAATACCCAGTCGGTAGACAGGAATTCATCGCCCGCTTTCTGGGCATAGCTATCGGCCAAGTTTAAGGCTTTAACCGCTTCCGGACTTAAATTAATGTCGCCAGTCGGATTGGCTAGCGTTGGCGCATCATTCAGTGCCTGCTGCAACTTGCTCTGCAAATCACGCAACTGGGCACCGGCCTGCTGTAACAAGCTGACATTGGATGCTTCTTCTAACAGAGTGGCCAAGACATGAATGCCGTCAATGGCGGTATGGTCTTTGCCCATCGCCAGCGATTGCGCATCGGAGAGAGCTTGCTGTAAGCGATTTGTAAATTTTTCAAAACGCATTCTTGTTATTCCTCACAACAATTTTTTTACTTGAAACATATATGGGAGTACTTTTGGCAATTTCAAATGATTTTTCATATATTTTTCAAATTGTTATTTTAATGCAACAGATATAACTCAATTATAATATTGGTCTGTGACCGGCCAATTTCAAGTCAGCATCAGGATTATTTTTATACAGTAATGCAGCTGCGACCTATGTAACAGGAAACACATATTTTGAGAGCTCTGCCCATTGCGGCCAATTTTTTGCGAGATCTAAAACCATGGAAAAATAAAAAAGCCGGTAATTAACCGACTTTTTACATGACTTTATAGTCATGATTATTCTGCTTCGATAATCTCGAAATCGTGGCTAATTTCAACACCACCATCTGACAGCATTTTGCTGGCTGAACAGTATTTTTCTGCGGATAATTCAACTGCCTTGGCGACCTGCTTTTCCTTGACTGCCTTGCCTGTCACCACAAAATGCAGATGAATTTTGGTGAACACCGCCGGAATCGAATCGGCACGTTCTGCTTTCAGCTGACAAACCACACCAGTCACATCCTGACGTGATTTCTTTAAAATGGTCACAATATCAAACGATGCACAACCACCAAGTCCCATTAAAATGAGCTCCATGGGACGTGGTCCACGGTTTTCTCCACCATACTCGGCAGAACCATCCATCACCACGCTATGGCCACTTTCCGATTTTGCTTCAAAAGCAACATTCTCTAGCCAATGAACACTCGTTTGCATTGCAAGTCCTTCAAAAAAACTATAAATTTACAAGGTGCCTGTACACTAACATAATTTGAGTTGATAAGGAATTTCATCTCTACTGTGTGACAAGTTCATACTAGGTCTTGTGCGATCTATTATTTATCCATTTTCGGAACCTTTAGCATGACTTCAAACTTTTCACAATTAAGCACCGATGCCCTGTCTCCTGGTCAATTACCAGATTCAGTCAAGGCATTATTAAAACGTGCATATATCAACCGTTATCCGAAACGGACCACAATTGTTGATGCGGGGTCTGAATCAAAATCACTTTATTTGATTCTGAAAGGATCTGTTTCCATCATTCTGCGTGAAGATGATGATCGCGAAATTGTTGTGGCGTATTTGAATCCGGGTGACTTCTTTGGGGAAATGGGTCTATTCGAAGCAAATCCACAACGTACTGCAGAAGTACGCACACGTGACGTTTGTGAAATTGCCGAAGTGACTTATGAAAACTTCCACGAGCTCAGCAAGCAATATCCAGATTTAAGCTATGCGGTATTTGCCCAACTGGTGCGCCGTTTAAAAAATACCACGCGTAAAGTGACCGATCTGGCCTTCATTGATGTTTCAGGCCGTATTGCGCGTTGTCTGATTGACCTGTCTGCGCAGCCTGAAGCCATGATTTTGCCAAATGGCCGTCAAATCCGCATTACCCGTCAGGAAATTGGCCGCATTGTTGGCTGTTCACGTGAAATGGTCGGCCGTGTTCTGAAAACCCTGGAAGAACAAGGCATGATCGAAACTGATGGTAAAGCCATTCTGATTTTTGATGCCTCTTTAGAGCAAAATGATGCAGCAGATGAACAGTTTGATGATGAATAAGTCTTAAACTGCAGCATGCTTAAGGCAAATCTTCGGATTTGCCTTTTTTATGCCTGTTCGCTATGTGAAAAATATTTACAAACTAACCTAAAATATTGATTTAACAGTCTGCCTGCGATGGTTTAGCCTAGTCCCTATTCGCTTGATGATATTTTGAATAAGGACATCTTATGCAGTTCAATCCCCTTGCTGATACCGGTATTTTATTGCCTGAAATCTGTCTGGGCACCATGACCTTTGGTGAACAAAACACCCAGGATGAAGCCTTTGCCCAGCTGGATTATGCGCTGGAACGTGGCCTGTATTTCTGGGATACCGCCGAAATGTATCCGGTGCCACCGAAACCAGAAACTCAAGGTGCCACCGAAGTCATGATTGGCAACTGGCTCAAGACGCGCGGTGGACGGGACAAGCTGTTTTTGGCCTCAAAAATTGCCGGACCGGCTCAAGGCGGCAGCCATATTCGTGATGGTCAAACCCGTTACAACGCTACCGATATTCGCACTGCCCTGGATGGCAACCTGAAACGCCTGCAAACCGACTATATTGACTTATACCAACTGCACTGGCCACAGCGCCCGACCAACTTCTTTGGCAAACTGGGTTATGGCAATACCGAAGCCCATGCACAGCAGCATGTCACCGACCTTGAAGAAACCCTGACCGCATTGCAGCAGGAAATCCAGAACGGCCGGATTCGCTATATTGGCCTCTCCAATGAAACCCCATGGGGCACCATGAAGTTTTTGCATCTGGCGGAAAAACTCGGTTTAAGCAAATTTGTCAGCGTACAAAACCCGTATAACCTGCTGAATCGCACCTATGAAATTGGCATGTCGGAAATTGCCAAATATGAAGGCGTCGGCTTACTGGCTTATTCTCCTCTGGCCTTTGGTTACTTAACCGGGAAATTCCGGCATGGCGCCCGTCCGGCCAATGCGCGTGTCACCCTGTATTCACGCTTTAGCCGCTACAGCAATCCAGAAAGTGAATGGGCCACAGAGCAATATGCGCAACTGGCCGAGCAACATGGCCTCAGCTTAACCCAATTGGCTTTGGCGTTTATTAAGCAACAGTTCTTTGTCACCAGTACCATTATTGGCGCGACTTCACTGGAGCAGCTAAAAGAAAATATCGATGCCTTTGACGTCAATCTGTCCGATGACATTTTACAAGGTATTGAAGCGATTCAACGTCAGCAGCCTAACCCAGCGCCTTGATGGCTTTCAATCAAATTCCATCAACCTCATGCATAAAAAAATGCCTCATCATATGAGGCATTTTTAAATCCATTTTAAACCCAGAGGCTTAACGACGGTTCTGGTTATAAATGGCCTGAGCAGCTGGCAAGTTCTCACGCATCGCTGCAATACGCTGGCTGTTCGATGGGTGAGTCGACAGGAACGATGCCCCACCACCACCTTCTAAGCGGTTCATTTTTTCCCACAGAGTAATTGCTGCTTGCGGGTTATAGCCGCCACGCGCCATCAGCATTAAACCACCTTCATCGGCACGACTTTCCAGATTACGTGAATATGGCAAGCCCACACCTACCTGTGCGCCCAATTGTGCTGCTGCAGCACCTAACTGGCCAACGTTACTGCCTGCTGCGCTTAAACCGATATTTAAAGCCAAATTGGTCAGTGCCTGCGCGCCAATCTTACTCTTGGCATGTTCTTCTAGAGCATGCACCATTTCATGGCCCATAATCGCAGCAATTTCGGCATCGGTCAGGTTCAGTTTGTTGACGATACCGGTATAGAACACCACTTTACCACCCGGCGCGACAAAGGCATTAATCTGGTCAGATTTTAATACTGCCAACTGCCAGCTAAATGGCTGACCGGTCTGGTTCATCTGATTGGCAACCGGTGTTAAACGCTGGAACACCGTGTTAATACGTTTATAGGTACTTGAACTGGTGTCCAGCTGCCCCTTGTTACGCGCATCTTGCACCATCTGGCTATAACTTTGCGCCGCGGTTGCATTTAGGGTTGCGGTATCTGCACCGGCCATATCGGCCACGGTGGTACAGCCTGAAAAAGTGATTGCACTTGCGGCACAAAAACTCAATACCAATTTTTTGTTCATTATAATAATCTCCGCCATTCGGCTATACACATACTCATGAATTATATGAAATCATTTCAATGCTTTAAATCTGAAATGGCTTCATAATCATATCATTTATGTAAACAATGGCAGTGCTGTGTAAACTGTAGATACATCAGCAGCAACAAGCGGAATACGGCCTTAATAGACAAACTGATAGAAAATCCAGAACACCAGACAGAAAATATTCAGGCCCAGATACATCTGCGAAACCACTTCCATTTTCTCTTCCAGCGCCGGATTTGTACGTTTATAGAATAAATAGGCGTTTTGGATCAGCACTAGCGGCACCAGAATACAGGCAAAAATCACACTCAGGCCAATAAAGGCCTGATACATAATATTCGGATCATGCTTTTGTAACAGAATCAGCAACATCGCAATGGTCGGTGCACCGCCCATGGCAAATAATAACGAATAGAAAATGGTGCTTGAAATATTTTTATGCATCCTGCCTGACCCAATGTTTTTGCTGTGTTTTATTCTAGCAAGCACCATCTGAATAGACAGTGCTGATGTGTGCAACTTTAGTCTTGAATTACTTCGCAGCGCGGTAATACTGCATTGCTTCCGGCATCATCTGCTGTAATGCGGCAATACGGTCATTATTACTTGGATGGGTCGACATAAACTTGGCCATGGCGCTATTTCCACGCGCATCGTTGGCATTCATTTTCTGCCAGAGCGTAATGGCTGCATTCGGATCATAACCGGCTTTGGCCATTAACAGTAAACCGCCTTTGTCGGCGCGGCTTTCCAGATTACGCGAATAAGGCAACCCTACCCCAAACTGACTGCCTAAATCCAGAAGTAAACCACCATAACCACCCACCGACTGGCCCACATATTGCGAGCCAATACTAACCGCCAGATTGGTCAGGGTCTGGGCACCAATTTTACTTTTGGCATGTTCTTCCAGTGCATGTACCATTTCATGGCCCATGATCGCCGCGACTTCATTGTCAGTCAGTTTCAGGTTTTCAACAATGCCGGTATAGAACACTACTTTGCCACCCGGAGCCACATAGGCATTAATTTCAGGTGACTTAATCACCGCCACCTGCCACTCAAAAGCCTGCCCGGTCTGGTTCATCTGGTCGGCATAGGGCTTCATCTTTAAAAACACGCGATTGACTTTCTTATAGGTGGCAGAACGGGTATCTAGCACCTTTTTCTGCTCGGCTTCCTGCAACATTTGCTGATAGCTCTGGCTGGCGTTTAAGTTTAAGGTCGCTGAATCGGCCCCAGCCAATTCTGCCACAGTGGCACAGCCTGTCAAATGCGTTGCCAGTATAATTCCAATGGCTAAGTTCTTATATTTCATAACGTTCTCTAATTATTCGAAAGTGCTTAGCACTATAAACAAAATCAGGGAATTCTCAAGATGGCGCAGTATTTTTCTCGGCCAAAAATAAAAAACCCTGTGCAAGCACAGGGTTTTCTCATCTCAGCTTAAACGATTAAGCTTCAAACGGATGACGCAGAATAATGGTTTCTGCACGGTCTGGACCGGTTGAAATGATATCGATTGGACATTCAATTAACTGCTCAAGACGCTTGATGTAGTTGATTGCATTTTCAGGCAATTGTTCAACACTGGTCGCACCCACAGTTGACTCAGACCAGCCTGGCATGGTTTCGTAAATTGGCTTCAAGTTTTCATAAGCCAGCGCGTCAGAAGAACCGACACAACCTGAATCGGTGTTTTCATAGCCAACACAGATTTTAATTTCTTCTAAACCATCCAATACGTCTAACTTGGTCAGGCAGATTCCAGACAGTGAGTTGACATCGACTGAACGGCGCAGGATTTCTGCATCGAACCACCCACAACGACGTTGACGGCCAGTAGATGCACCAAACTCGTGACCCACTGTACCCAGGTGTTTACCAATTGCATCACCCACGTCATTTGCCGCGTCGTAAACCAGTTCAGTTGGGAATGGACCAGCACCCACACGCGTGGTGTAGGCTTTGGTAATACCCAGCACATAGTCAAGATGCAATGGACCCAAACCTGAACCTGAGCTTACGCCGCCCGCGGTGGTGTTTGAAGAAGTCACGTACGGATAAGTACCGTGGTCAACGTCCAATAATGAACCTTGCGCACCTTCAAACATAATGTTGTCACCGTTTTTACGGTAATTATGAATTTCAGTGGTTACATCCACCACTAATGGTGCAATCACTTCACGCCATTGGTCACACAGTGCAATCACGTCGTCCAGTTTAACTTCTTCAACACCGTAGTATTGAGTTAACTGGAAGTTGTGGTAATCCAGCAATTCAGCCAGCTGCGCACGTAATGCGTCACCGCCACGTACCAGGTCAGCCACACGTACTGCACGGCGCGCCACTTTATCTTCGTAGGCAGGGCCAATACCACGACCGGTAGTACCAATTTTGGCATTGCCACGTTTTTTCTCACGTGCCTGATCCAGCGCAATGTGGTTCGGAAGAATTAATGGACAGTTTGGAGAAATACGTAAACGTTCTTTAACTGGCACGCCTTCCTGTTCAAGAATGGTCATTTCCTTGATCAGCGCTTCAGGTGAAAGCACCACACCGTTACCAATTAAGCACAGTACGTTTTCACGTAAAATACCAGATGGAATGAGGTGTAATACAGTTTTCTTACCACCAACCACGAGAGTATGACCTGCGTTGTGTCCGCCTTGATAACGTACTACCGCAGCCGCTTGATCTGTGAGCAGGTCGACGATTTTACCTTTACCTTCGTCGCCCCATTGGGTACCAAGTACCACAACATTCTTGCCCATAATAGCCTCATTACATCATGCTGTTAAAATTGAAAACCAGGCGCATGTGACATGAACACATGCGCTGGCGATTAAATTTTTTCGACCGTCCACTCACCGTTACGATTCACCAGCTGGTGAGTTGCATACGGTACAGAGCTTAAATCATCCTGACCCAATAACTGAATTACACTTAAGCCTTGGGTACGGGTGGCCTGAATTGCAGCCAATAAATCTGCCTGATTGCCCTTTGGTGCAACCACCACCGATTTGGCTTCGAAACGACCGGCGCTGAGCGCATATAAGTCGCAAGAGAAACCGGTTGCCGGACGGGCACGACCAAAATGCTGGCCAATACCATCATAACGGCCGCCTTGAGCCAGTGGTGCTGCACGGTTTGGTGCATAAACGGCATACATTAAACCGGTATGGTAGTGATACGAACGCAGTTCTACCACATCAATCCCGATATGCAGATTTGGCCAGCGTGCCTGAATTTCTGCCTGGGTGGTTTTTACCGCATCAAAGGCATGTTTGAATTCCACATTGGCCAGCACATCGGTGCTTAAATGAGCTTCCAGTGCATCCAGATCACTGGCAAAACGGCCCAGCGCATAGAAATCTGAACCAAAGGCTAAATCCTGGGTAAAGTCCGCCAGTTCTGGCAAGGCTTTACGCTGATATAAATCAGACAACTGACGCTCAGTGGCTTTGTTCAGATCAGCTTTTTGTACCAGACTGCGGAACAGACCCACATGACCTAAATCCAGATGGATACCATCGGCCAGACCGGCTTCCTGAATCAGGCTGATCATCAGGTCAACCATTTCCACATCGGCATCAATACTGTCGGAACCGAACAGTTCGGCACCCAGTTGTAAAGGTGCACGGGTGGTATTAAAGCCCTGTGGCTTGGTATGCAAAACCGTACCAGCGTAGCAATAACGCGCCACACCATCTACCGGATGCACATGCGCATCAATACGCGCCACCTGTGGTGTCATATCGGCACGCACGCCAAGCAGACGGCCAGACAGCTGGTCAATCACCTTGAACGTGGCCAGGTCTAAATCTTGATTCGATTCTGAAAGAGAAGAGAGAGATTCGATATATTCAATAAATGGCGTGTACACCAACTGATAACCTCGAGATGCGAGGAAATCCAGTGAATTACGGCGCAATGTTTCGATGACTTGCGCTTGTTCTGGTAATACATCAGCTACACCATCAGGTAATAACCATGTCTCTGAAATGGGCATGTTGTAAACCTAAATTCTTGTCTGCGCGGAACAAATCCGCATAAAAAAATCGGGAGCACACCCGATTTCTCCTAGTTTAGCACGATCAAATGGGCTGTGCATCGCAAATTTGATAATTTTCTCTGTCTGATCAATTCCATTGCAATCCTGCCCGACTGGAGCTGTCGTTTCGAGAGTAAAAGCTGTTTTTACTGAAGAAGATAAAGGAGCTGGACACATCCCAAACTCATCATCTTTTTTTCAGGGCAGATGAAAATCATCTTCCCTCTGCCCTGCGTCCATCTGCTTAAAAAAGACTTATTTGACTTTATTCGGATCCAGCACTTGAGTAATTAAATTGACCAGCTCAACATTCTGGGTTTCCAGCTGGTGAATACGCTGCGCCGACTTATCTAGCGCTTCCTGCTGCACGTGCATTTTCTTGGCCAGATCCTGCATGATCTCTAAAGTCTTTTTCAAATTCTCTTCAAGACTGATGACTTTGTTTTCGAGCTGATGATTATCGCTTTGGCGATTCAAATGATCATGCTGGTTTTTAAACTGCAGCCAAATCAGAAAAATCACCGCCACGGCCAACAGTAAAATAAATCCCCAAAGTAGAATAAACATCATGTGTAGTGCTCGACTTATTTGTTTTGTTTTATCTTAACGAAAAATATAGCAAAAAGGCGAAAAATCGCCTCCAACCTGTCAATACTCGGCTGTGAGCGTGTTTCACCCGGTTAGACCACCATCGTACAGTCCAAGCTTAGGCAAAGATTTGGACAGATAGAAATTAATGCGCCTGATGGGCAAAAGATTCACATAAATCCAGTAAACGGTTGGCATAGCCCCATTCATTGTCATACCAGGCAAAGACTTTGGCCTGATGCCCGACCACCATGGTCTGGGTAAGATCGACAATTAAAGAATACGGCGAATGGTTAAAGTCACTCGATACCAGTGGCTCATCGGTGACCTGCATAATTTCGGCATAATCCTGCTGCGCGGCTTTCACCAGCACTTCATTCAATTTATGCACGGTAATGGGTGACTGGGAAATAAAGCTGACATCAATGGCGGCGACATTAATGGTGGGCACCCGAATCGAATAGCCATCAATACGGTTTTCCATTTTGGGCATCACCTGTTTTAAGGCGCCTAAAGCACTTGAGGTGGTTGGAATAATATTCTGACCGGATGCACGTGCACGGCGTAAATCACGGTGCGCATGATCCAGCACCGACTGATCAGCCGTGACAGCATGAATTTCAGTCATCAGCGCGGTTTCAATACCAAAAGCATCATCCACAATTTTAACCAACGGCACCAAGGCCTGAGTGGTACAGGAAACACTGGAAATAATCTGGTCTGAGGCTTTGACCTCATGATGATTGACCCCGTAAACAATGGCGGCATCAACCGTGTCAAACGGTGCTGCGCCAATAATCACCCGTTTGGCACCGGCATGAATATGCTGGGTTGCGGCTTCACGCGAACGGAACAGGCCGGTACATTCCAGCACCACATCAATATTTAACTGCTGCCATGGCAACTGTGCCGGCTGTGGCTGGCTCAGCACCTGAACTTTCAGCTTGGCCTCACCCGATTGTATGCACAGATAAATCTGTTCCTGTTCCAGCTGGATTTCTACCTGCCCCGGAAAACGGCCATGGGTTGAATCGTATTTAAACAGATGTAGTAGCGTGGCAACATCGGCAACGTCATTAATCGCGACAATATCAAAATGAAATTCTTTAGGATTTTCAAACCAGGCACGCAGTACATTTCGCCCAATTCGCCCAAAGCCATTAATCGCCACTCGTTGCATCCGTATTCCTTCAAACTGCACATCAATCTTGTCTGTGCTTATGTTAAAGGATTTCCGCCAGACACGGCGAATAATTCCTGCCAAACTCAGCAATTAATTTAAACCTGTCCAATATTTAAGCAGTTAGCAGCACTATTTTCTGCTTGATAAAAAGAAGCAGGATGCACGGTAACTGGCTAAACCGCAGCAATGACAACAGCTTGTGATTTCACAGCAGATTAGATGACTTTGAGGTTTGGGTTTTCGCCGCAGATTTGTCATCAAAACACTTTAAAATCATTGGTGAGTGTGGCTTTTTCCGTTATAATTTGGCGTTTTTAAATTTTAAGCCCGTATAACAGCAGAGAAAATCTTGTCAGACTGTTATGCTTTTAGCCAAATCGAGAATTATGGAGTGACTTGGTTGTGAGTACTCGTTTTATGACATCAGCTGAAATTCGTGAAGCATTTTTGCGTTACTTTGAATCGCAAGGGCATACACGTGTCGCGTCGAGTTCTCTGGTTCCCGCCAACGACCCAACGTTGCTGTTCACCAATGCTGGTATGAACCAGTTTAAAGATTGTTTCTTAGGTCTGGAAAAGCGCGATTATGTCCGTGCCGTATCTTCACAAAAATGTGTACGTGCCGGTGGTAAACACAACGACCTAGACAACGTCGGCTATACCGCGCGTCACCACACCTTCTTTGAAATGTTAGGTAACTTCTCTTTTGGTGATTACTTCAAGCGTGATGCGATCAAGTTTGCTTGGGAATTCCTGACCGGTGATGAATGGTTAGCCCTGCCAAAAGACAAACTGTATGCCACGGTTTACCACACCGATGACGAAGCATTCGACATCTGGAACAAGGAAATCGGTTTAGCGCCAGAACGTATTATCCGTATTGGCGACAACAAAGGCGAGAAATACGCATCTGATAACTTCTGGGCTATGGGTGATACCGGTCCATGTGGCCCATGTTCTGAAATTTTCTTTGACCATGGCGATCATATCTGGGGTGGCCTACCAGGCACACCTGAAGAAGATGGCGACCGTTTCATTGAAATCTGGAACAACGTTTTCATGCAGTTCAACCGCACAGCGGATGGCGTACTGCACCCACTTCCAGCACCTTCGGTCGATACCGGTATGGGCTTGGAGCGTATTTCTGCCGTATTACAGCACGTCAACTCCAACTACGAAATTGACCTGTTCCAGCATCTTTTAAAAGCGGCAGCTGAAATTATTGGTCTAGATACCTCTGCACTAGAAGCTGAAGCCAAAGAAAAAGGCACACCGGTACAATATCCAGCTTCACTTAAAGTGGTGGCTGACCATGCCCGTTCTTGCTGCTTCCTGATTGCAGATGGTGTCAATCCGTCTAACGAAGGACGTGGTTATGTACTGCGCCGTATTATCCGCCGTGCTGTACGTCACGGTAACAAACTCGGTGCAACCGGTTCATTCTTCCACAAAATGCTGCAACCGCTGATTGAAGTAATGGGTGCGGCGTATCCCGAACTGGAAGCTCAAAAAGCACGTATTGAAGCGCAATTACTGAAAGAAGAAGAACAGTTTGCCAAAACACTTGAGCAAGGTCTAAAACTGCTTGAAGGTGAACTGGCGAACTTAAAAGGTTCTGTGATTCCAGGCGAAGTGGTATTTAAACTGTATGACACTTACGGTTTCCCGACCGACCTAACCGCAGATATTGCCCGTGAACGCGACCTAACCATTGATGAAGCTGGCTTTGAAGTTGAAATGGCAGCACAGCGTCAACGTGCACGTGATGCCGGTAAATTTGCCATCGACTATAACAGCGTAGTCAAAGTGGATGGTGAAACCCAGTTTGATGGTTACGATGCCACTGCAGGTCAAGGTCAAATCATTGCCATCTATAAAGATGGCGAACAGGTTGACGAAGTCGCTGAAGGTGATGAAGCACTGATCGTCCTGAACCAGACGCCATTCTATGCAGAAAGCGGTGGTCAGATCGGTGATACCGGTATTTTCAAAAACGACACCGGTATTTTTGAAGTGCAAGACACCAAAAAATCGGGCGGCGCTTTTGTACACCAGGGTATTGTAACCATGGGTAGCCTGAAAGCAGCACAAAACGTGGAAGCAATTGTCAAAGCGGACATTCGTGCTGCGACTGCGCGTAACCACTCTGCCACTCACCTGCTGCACGCTGCGCTGCGTCAAATTCTGGGCTCACACGTACAGCAAAAAGGTTCACTGGTTGCATCAGACGTATTACGTTTCGACTTTGCCAACGATCAGCCGGTTTCATTTGAACAGCTGCAAGAAATTGAACGTCTGGTGAATGCTGAAGTGATTGCCAACACACCAGTAACAACTGAGTTACTCGATATCGAATCGGCCAAAGCCAAAGGCGCGATGATGCTGTTCGGTGAAAAATACGGTGATGAAGTTCGCGTACTGTCTATGGGTTCAGTAATTGAAGAGAAAAACTTCTCGATTGAACTGTGTGGCGGTATTCACGTGAAACGCACCGGTGACATCGGTCTGTTCAAAATAACCTCTGAAGGTGGTGTGGCTGCAGGCGTGCGTCGTATTGAAGCGGTGACAGGCACCAAAGCGATTGAAGCTGCGCAAAAAGCTGATCGTGACATCAACACCATTAATGCGCTGTTAAAAGCACAGAAAGAGCAAACCATTGAGAAAGTTGAAGCAATTGTTGAAACAGCATCTAGCCTGCAAAAACAGATTGAACAGCTGAATCAGAAACTGGCCAGTCTGCAAGCGAGTGAACTTTTAAGCCAAGTTCAGACCATTGCTGGCCGTGCAACACTTATTACCACTGTTCAGGGTATGGATGCCAAAGCACTGCGCAACCTGCATGACGGTGTGAAATCAAAATTAGACAACGCAGTGATTGTACTTGCCGGTGTAGAGGGTGACAAAGTGAGCCTGATTGCATCCGTTGCAAAAGACTTCACTGCGTCTATTAAAGCAGGTGACATCATCAAACACTTGGCCTCTGAGCTTGGTGGTAAAGGTGGTGGTAAACCTGACTTAGCACAAGGTGGCGCGCCACTAAACGAGAAGTTTGCAACCGTGATGGCAGAGTTAACTGCCTGGCTGGAAGCAAAATAACTTCACTTTTGTGTAACTGACCCTGGCGGCAATCAGGGTCATGGCTTATATGGAACAACTATGGCATTAATCGTTCAAAAATATGGCGGTACTTCTATGGGTACGCCCGAGCGCATTTTAAATGTTGCTCGTCGCGTAAAGCGCTGGCATGACCATGGCCACAAGGTGGTCGTTGTTGTATCAGCAATGAGTGGCGAAACCAATCGCCTGCTCGCTCTCGCGAAAGCCATTACCGACACCCCTGACCCACGTGAACTTGACCAGATGGTATCTACGGGTGAGCAGGTAACGATTTCCATGTTAGCTATGGCGCTCAATTCTATTGGCGTAGAAGCTAAATCTCTAACCGGTCGCCAAGTCGGAATTAAAACTGACAGCGCGTTCACCAAAGCCCGTATTGAAGCGATTGACACCGATGTCATGACCGGTCATTTAAATGCCGGTCGTGTGATTGTGGTTGCAGGCTTCCAGGGTGTAGACGAGCAAGGCAATACCACAACTTTAGGCCGCGGTGGTTCAGATACAACCGGTGTTGCGTTAGCCGCAGCATTAAAAGCAGATGAATGCCAGATCTACACCGATGTTGATGGTGTATACACCACTGACCCGCGTGTTGCGCCAAAAGCAAAAAAAGTGGATCGTATTTCCTTTGAAGAAATGCTGGAAATGGCATCTTTAGGCTCAAAAGTCCTGCAAATCCGTTCTGTAGAATTTGCTGGTAAATATCAGGTGCCTTTACGCGTACTATCTAGCTTCGATAACGACAACGATGGTGCATTTGACGAAGAGTTTAAAAACAACGTCGGAACTCTTATTACTACTGAATTGGAAGACAACATGGAACAGCCAATTATCTCAGGTATCGCGTTTAACCGTGACGAAGCTAAACTGACTATTCTCGGTGTGCCAGATGAGCCAGGTATTGCCTCTAAAATCTTGGCCCCAATTGGCGCTGCCAACATTGAAGTGGATATGATTATCCAGAACGTTGAAGAAGATGGCACCACTGATTTCACCTTTACCGTAAACCGTGGTGAACTGGCCAAAGCCAAAGCAATTCTTGAAGCGACTGCACAGGAAATTGGTGCGCGCGAAGTTGCAACCCGTGACGACATCGTGAAAGTGTCAATTGTTGGCGTGGGTATGCGTTCACATGCTGGCGTAGCGAGCAAAATGTTCACCGCGCTTGCAGACGAAGGCATCAACATTCTGATGATCTCGACCTCTGAAATCAAAATTTCAGTGATTATTGAAGAAAACTATTTAGAGCTTGCAGTTCGTTCACTGCACACGGCGTTCGGTTTAGACCGCGAGTCAGGTGAATCAAGCGCGCGTGCTTAATCTGTAGTCAGCAATTATTGGAATTGTCAGACAATATAGCGAAAAACTACAAAAAATCAGAGCCACTATAGTATTTTTTATAGTGGCTCTGTTATATTGAAATAATGAGAATTAGAAATCTTAACAGAATTGTATCCGACAAGGTTTTGTCAGGGAGAGTTCTGATAAAATTTCGCTTGAAATATTTTGTGCTTTTCAAAACTTTCAAATCAATGCAGGTTTAGCATTTTGCAAGGAGATAAACATGCTGATTCTGACCCGACGTGTCGGAGAAACATTAATGATTGGGGATCAAGTCAGTGTTACTGTACTTGGTGTCAAAGGCAACCAGGTGCGTATTGGTGTGAATGCGCCAAAAGAAGTGTCTGTTCATCGTGAAGAAATTTATCAACGTATTCAACATGAACGTGCCATGCATGAGCATTTGCAACATCTCGATCAGGATTATCAGCCTTCTTATGAAGATGATAATTACCCACAAAATAACTTTAACCGTTAAGACTTAAAGTTATCTTGTTATAAAGCGGCTCTACGGCCGCTTTAAGTTTTTTTAGCGCTTCAAAATTATTGCTGTTCCAGCAAAGCCAGCGCTTTACGTACTGGTCCGAAACTACGGCGATGCTCTGTAGTCACGCCATGCAAAGCTATTGCTTCAAAATGCGCTTTGGTCGGATAGCCCTTATGTTTGGCAAAACCAAACTGTGGAAACTTCTGGTCCAGTTCCAGCATCTGCCGGTCACGGGTGACTTTGGCCAGAATACTGGCTGCGGAAATTTCGGCGTGCAAGGCATCCCCACCCACCACCGCTTCACATGGCATGATTAGTCCTTGTGGAATTTTATTGCCATCGACCAGGACCTGATCGGGCTGGACCTGCAAGGCTTCAACCGCACGGCGCATAGCCAGCAATGAGGCCTGTAAAATATTCAGCTCGTCAATTTCAGCCGGACTGGCTTCAGCAATGGCCCAAGCAAGGGCTTTTTCCTGAATCTCAATGAATAACTTTTCACGTTTCTTTTCACTCAGTTTCTTGGAATCATTCAAGCCCGCAATCGGATTATTCGGATCCAGAATGACCGCCGCAGCCACCACAGTTCCCACCAGAGGCCCGCGCCCTGCTTCATCTACACCAGCAATTTTCATCGACATTATTACCTTCAATAAAATAGGCTGAACCTGTCAGCCTATTTCTTTCATCTTGCGCTTATTGTACTGCTTCTTGCACACAAGCATGAATGGTTTTTGATACAACATTGCTCACAATGGTGGCACGCGCTGCCGGGTCAATCGCTGCTGTCGCCAAGTCTACCGCAGTCACATTTTGTGGTGCTTTTTCGCTGACACAACCACAGATTTCAGTCTGGATATTTTGCTTTTGGGTGCTGGTCATGACTTTGGTGGCCGTTTGCCATGCCGGAATGTTGTTTAGCTCGGTGACACATTTGGCATTAATCGCAATTTTCAGTGCTGCGCCGCCCAATTGCTGGGTCGTTGTTGCCGCTGTAGGCTGAGTGGTGCCTGTAGATGCACATGCGCTTAACAGTAATGCCAGCGGTGCTAAAACATAAGCCAACTTTTTCATGTATTTTCCTTCAGTTTTGCGTCATTTTACCGGCCTATTTTAAGGGCTTTAGCGCGGATTCGGTTTATCTTTTTGACCGCAATGCACAAATAAATGGCAAATTTAAGCATTATCCAGGGCAACTGCCTGCTTCATATCCGCAAATACCGTTGGACAGGCCGATTGCACCCGGTTCCAGCTTGGAATAAAAGACTGCTGGTTCGGATAATTCATAAACTGCTCCCCTGCCTCGACAATACTCTGAGCAAATAATTCCACCACATTTTCTTCGCTGTGCCGGTCATAGTTCAGGCCATTGGTGGTGGCATCATAATAATAGTGATCAATCAGATCCAGCGCATTACGATAATAGGCCGCGCGGATAATCCGAATATTGTCCAGACTGACCTGCACCCCCAGCGCCGCCAGCTTACGGAAAAATGCCAGTGCGATATCCCGGCTCATCCGTTTTAGGCCACCATCCCCATTGGCGGTGGTGACTTCCTGATGTTTATGTTCATAATCATCGGCAATATCGACCTGACAGATGCGCTTGGTGGAATAGTTGCGGTAAATTTCCGAGAGCACGCCAATTTCCAGGCCCCAATCGCCCGACACCTTCAGGTCACGCAGTGCTTCGACATGAATTGCCATCTCTCCAGACAAGGGATAACGAAAGGCTGAAAGATAAAGCAGATAATCCAGCGGTCCGAAGACTTTTTTCAGGGCCTGCAATAAAGGTGACACCAGCAGACGTGACACCCGACCATTCATTTTCCGGTTGGCCACCCGCGCATAATAACCTTTGGAAAACTGGAAGCTGAATTGTGGATGTACCATCGGATAAATCAGCCGGGCCAGCATGTCGCGTTTATAGGTACGAATATCGCAATCATGCATCGCCACCACCTGGCTCTTGCCTTCAGCCATAGCATAACCGGCACAATACCAGACATTACGGCCCTTACCGCGCTGCAAAGGCGCGACATTTAACTGATTTAACTGCTGATGCAGCTGCTGCAAACGCGGTCCATCATTCCATAAAATTACATGGTTTTGCGGCAACACCGAGAAAAATTCCCGCGCATGGGCAAACTGCTCCGCATTGGCCTGATCCAGACCGATAATAATCTGCTGGATATAATCGGCGCCTTTCAACTCTTCGACAATCTGGGTTAAGGCCGGATGTTCAAGCTCGGAATATAAGGAAGGTAAAATTAAGGTGACCGGTTTGGACTTGGTAAATTCGCGAAGTTCCTGTTCATATTCATGTAGATGGCGCTGTTTTAAATCATGTATTGTTGTAATCATGCCTTCTTGTGCAAAATCGACCATCATCCTCTCCAGTTTATTGTTGTAAAAAGTACTGTAATCCTTCTGCCCAACCCGCTGGTGCCTGCTGCCGGGTGAAGTACACAGAATCGTGTTCTAATGCCAATGCTGCTTTATACGGCCGTTTGACCACCACAGCATGCTGACAGGCTTTCAGCATATCGAGATCATTTTCACTATCCCCCAGCCCAATACACACCATTTGCGTCGGATAAAACTGTTTCAGCCAGTTCACCGCCAGCGATTTATCACAGTCACGGCTTAAAATATGGCTAAAGCGTCCACCATGAACCATATGCAAATTACTGGCCAGATGTTGCGACAATATCGCTTCGTCTTCGGTTCGGCTGTCCGGATTCCAGATAATGACTTCGCTATACGGACGCTCTAAAGCTCGGGCTGCATCGTCCAGCACCAAACCGGTCAGCGCTGCAATCTGCGCAGCATCACAGTCACTAAAGCATTGAAAATTTAAGCCATAGTCTGCTTTTAACTGCTGTAGTTGCACCGCAATGTCGGTACTGGATAAGGGACTTTGATAGTCATGCTGCGCATTAAAATAGATATATGCCCCATTTTCAGCCACAAAAGGCATGCCGCTTAAACCGAGCTGTTGCTGCAAATGGCGGATTTCCGCTGCGGTTTTACTGCTACATAAAATAACCGGAGAATCCGGAATTAAACGCTGGATCAGCTCTATGTTCTTCCCATAGCTGTAATTATCATGATTTAATAAAGTCCCATCTAAATCTGTAAAAATTATAAATTTTGGCATCTGTACTTATATTGGCTTTATCTGTGTAGAATCCTATAAGATTCTCAGCTTAATATTGCTTTAACTTACTTTTTTATAACAAGAAAGTAACAGGCCTACATGAAGTAGGCCTATTTTTTTCATCATTTTATGAAGCTAGATGCGCTTATAGAGCCTGGATTTTTTCAATCCAAGCCTGTTTCTGCGCTGCTGGCAGGAACGAGGCTTCAAAGGAGTTAATCGCCAGTTGCTTTAGCTCATCTGCACTTAAATCTAACGCTTCGGTAATGGCAATAAAGTTGTCATTCATATAGCCGCCGAAATAAGACGGATCATCCGAGTTAACCGTCACCTTCACGCCCTGCTGTAACAAACGGCGGATATTGTGCTGCCGCATATCCTGCACCACGCACAGTTTTAAATTACTGAGCGGGCACACCGTAAGCGGCATTTCATCCTGAATCAGACGCTGCATCAGTGCCGGATCTTCTTCAGAACGCACGCCGTGGTCAATACGATTCACTTTCAGCAAGTCCAGTGCTTCCCAGATATATTCTGGTGGACCTTCTTCACCGGCATGCGCCACCACCAAGAAACCGTATTCACGGGCTTTGGCAAAAACGCGGGCAAATTTAGCAGGCGGATGCCCCACTTCGCTGGAATCCAGACCGACTGCAATAATCTGTTCTTTATACGGCAGTGCCTGTTCCAGCGTTACAAATGCTGCTTCTTCGCTAAGATGACGCAAGAAACACATGATTAAACGGGAACTGATGCCCAGTTTGCTTTGTGCATCATCACAGGCACGTTGCAAACCGTTAATTACTGTCGCAAAGGCAATCCCGCGGTCAGTATGAGTTTGCGGATCGAAGAACATTTCGGTATGTACCACCTGATCTTCTGCACACTTTTCAAAATAGGCCCAGGCCAGATCATAAAAGTCCTGCTCATGTACCAGTACATTGGCACCGGCATAATAGATGTCTAAAAACGACTGCAGGTTATGAAAGTTATAGGCCTCTTTGACTTTCTCGACTGACTGATATGGAATGGCAATGTTGTTACGCTGCGCGATGGCAAACATCAGTTCTGGCTCAAACGTCCCTTCAATATGGACATGCAACTCTGCCTTGGGTAAGGCGCGAATCAGCTCAAGTTGATTCATCTCTCATCCTCATGAAAATAAAAAAGGGTGCAAACCGAGTTTACACCCTCAAAATGGTTGCTGGGGATTAACCGCCAAATAACGCGAATTTTAATGCCCACAATACTGCAATAATCCACACCATATACGGCACAGATGAAGCTTTACCGGTCAACAGCTTGATCAACGCATAGCTGATAAAGCCCATGGCAATACCGTCCGCAATTGAGTAGGTAAATGGCATAAATACGATGGTCAGGAAGGCTGGAACCGCTTCGGTAATATCTTCCCAATCAATATGTACAATGCCCTGAATCATCAGCACACCCACAAATAACAAGGCAGGTGCAGTAGCAAAGCCCGGTACCGATTGGGCCAGTGGCGCGAGGAATAAACACAGTACAAACAGCACCGCCACCACTACCGCAGTCAGACCGGTACGCCCGCCCGCAGCAACACCGGCAGACGATTCAATATACGGTGTGGTTGAAGAGGTACCCAGTGCTGCACCCGCTACAATGGCAGATGAGTCGGCAAATAAGGCTTTTTTCAAACGTGGTAATTTACCATCTTTGAGCAGGCCCGCACGATGTGAAACGCCGACCAGGGTACCGGTGGAGTCAAACAGATCGACCAGGAAGAAGACGAAAATCACCCCGATCAGGCTGGCAGTAAACAGACCTTCAAAGTCCATTTGCATGAACGTTGGCGCGATAGACGGGATTTCACCGACCACACCTTTAAATTCGCTTAAGCCCAAAGCCGTAGAAATAGCCGTTAATACCAGAATACTGATGATAATTGCACCACGCACCTTGAATTGGTGCATCACCACAATCATCAGGAAGCCAAATAAGGCCAACAGCACTGAAGGCTGTTTCAAGTCACCCAGACCCACCAAAGTCGCCGGGTTATCGACAATAATGCCTGCGTTTTTTAGTGCAATTAAGGCCAGGAATAAACCAATCCCGCCGCCAATGGCCAGTTTCAGGGACATTGGAATGGCATTGACAATGGCTTCACGAATTTTGAACATGCTGATGGCAATAAACACCAGACCGGATACAAACACCGCAGCCAGCGCAGTTTGCCAAGGCACACCCATGCCCAGACAAACCGAATAGGTGAAATAGGCATTCAGGCCCATACCCGGTGCCAGCGCAATCGGATAGTTGGCAATCAGTCCCATCACCAGACAGCCAATTGCGGCTGCCAGACAGGTTGCAACAAAGACAGCCCCGTGATCCATCCCGGTTTCGGATAAAATCATTGGATTGACAATAATGATGTAACACATAGTTAAGAATGTGGTTACACCGGCAAGAACCTCAGTACGAAAACTGGTCTTGTTTTCGCTTAACTTAAATAAGCGCTCAAGCACATTTTCTGAAGATGGATTAGGAGTCGTCATGACCTCGCCCTTGTAAATAAACTTAAATACCCAACAGTGATGCGAAAGTACGGAGAAAATTCATCCCTACCCCTAGCATTGCCAAGCAACGGATATGCCAAAAGTTACACGCACAGGATAAGTCTATTTAGCCATTATGCTTTGAGCCCTTAACAGCTCAAATCAGATAAATTCTAAACAAAAAAGCCGCATAACTTTATGCAGCTTTACTTACCATAATTAAATCAACTATTTAAAAAATAAACACGCTAATTTAATTGTCTAATGGGTAAATTATATCACACTGATTTTTCATTGTTTCTAAAATTTATCTTTAATTTTCATTCAGAGCATTTCATGCTGAATTAGAATTTTTGGCCTAAACTTCCAGCCCGCTCAATAGAGGGTTCGATCTGTCGCATGTGATCATCCAGCGATAAACGATGTGAAGCCCGATCTTGTTCAATCAGATGCGGAGAGTCGCGTGCCTCCTGCACAATATTCTGCATTTCTTGTTGTCTGCGGTGTTGTTCCTGCTGAAACACCCAGACCATTAACAGGACAACCATGACAATAAAGGTCACGATCAGGATTTGCCTCATGTTCTTTACTATTATTAAACAAATTTAATTTATACTAACAGAAAAATAAACAATATGTGAACCATGTCACAACTTTCAGTTTGTGTATTAATCAAATTTTAACAATTCAAGCATTCAATTGGCCTTTAACTCACTCCTACCCTTACCTATTGAAATTTCAATTTCCTGACACCCATAAAAAAAGTCCGCACTGGGCGGACTGTTTAGCCTTAACCGCAGGATGCTTGCACAATTTTATTACTGTTCGGATCAATGGTTACTGTGACTCGGTCAGCGCGATAATCCATGGTGACCGGCTGGCCAGGATGGACGCTGCGAACAATTTTGGCCTGAGTCCGCTGCTTGATTTCGCTCTGTGGCAAACTGCCTGATTGACCGATCAGCTTTTTGGCTTCTTCTGCCACACACTGGCCTGGCTGCTGACGGAACAGCGCCCATTCTTCAACGATGCTGCCATCCGGTAAATGGCAATAGCCCACCTGACCACTGTGTTCGTCTTTAATTTCCAGCCGGCCACCCTGTTCAATACAATACTGACTGGCCGGATTGGCAAGTCCTACCTGTGCTGGGGGGTGCTGTACGGTGCTACAGGCCATAAGCGAGGCTGCAAGCGCAGCAAAAAGAACAATATTTTTCATGGGCAGTATTCTTGTATAAAAAATATTAGCCTAGCAAATTTTACTGGACCTGCTGTGTCTTTTTGCAAAAGAGGGAGAAAGCTTCTTGTAAGTCTTGATGAGGGGCAGCTTTGACTCATATAGAGCTGTTACTGATAAATTGGTGGATGGAGAAATTACAGAGATAAAAAAAGGCTTATCAGTATTTCACTGATAAGCCTTTAAAATTTGGTAGGTATATCCAATACCCAACTACAACATAAGGCATTGAATAAGTTAAAGTATATTTTCATATAAACTATAATGTACAAGCCTGTGTACAAGGTTTTTAGCTTAAATCCAACCTATTCCCGGCTCCCTTAACTCAAAAGTTAAGTGTTGCCTGTTGGTCTTGTTATCACGTATCACGCCATCAATTCCGAACAACTCAGGTTCAGCACTCAGGCCATAAATCCGAACTCGCATAGTTGAATCAATGCCATCAACAAAATGAGTAATCAGCCTGGCTTTAAAGTTGATCCGCTCGGCCTGTGCAGAAATAGTTTCCTGGCTGCTCAGTGGTCGAAAGTCACCGTACAATCTGGTGAACTCTGTCCAGGCTTCGGTTTCATAGTTATATTCATCATAAATAATTGAGAGTTTCTCAATAATGCAAAGTTTATCCATTGCTCCAATATTCATTAATGCACCTGCTTAGTAATGTATGGGCCTAAAAGCAAATCAAACGCACGGTTATTATTTAGGGCCTGATCCGCTTGCATGGTTCTGTTTTGGTACAAGTCTGCACCTAGTAAGAGAATTGCCGACTTAATCGGGGCTGGTGCTTCTGTGGTTTTGCTCCAGTCATCACCCAGAAAGTTCTTGATATGCTGCTCTGCACTGTCCAGATAAATTTGAATGGTTGCATCATCAAAATCATGCAAAATTCTAAGGTGCTGCTTCATTTCTTCCAAAGTAACTAAATTCATTAAAATATAACCTCGCAATCATTTACGTCTAAATCTACATTCGCCATTGCTCGGCCTAATGCCATGCAAAGGGCTACAATCCCATCTATCTTTTCAGAACTCTTTTTCTTACTTGGTTTCACGTTTCCGGCTGCATCCTGTTCGACAACGGTATTAGCACACATCCAGTTTAAAACTGGGTTATTCGGGTGCTGTAGGTCGCCATTAATTAGCATCGTTTCAAGCTGCTTTGCTGGGGCGCTCATGCTTCCATATCCCTGACCAAATCCGACCACTTCAAATCCATCTGCTTCAAGGTCTGTCATTAATTGGCTGGCGTTCCATCTATCAATTGCAATCTCTTTAATCTGGTAGATTTCCCCCAGCTCATGGATTTTTAACCGGATGGCTTGCTGATCCACTGCTTTTGAATCTGTTGCTATCAAATGGCCCTGCTCCACCCATTGAGGATAAGGAACTTTGTCTTTTCTGGATCGCTCCCATATCTGCACTTGAGGTACAAAAAAGAAAGGTAGTGTGTAGGTCTTGCCTGCAATGTTTGGAAAGGTCAAAACAAGGGCTGTAATATCCTGAACGCTTGAAAGGTCTAAACCTGCATAGCATGGCTGCCCTGCAAGGTCTGGGTAGTTAAGATTCTTGCAATCATCCCAAATAGTTGAACTTAACCAACGGCTGTCTGATTCTGTCCACTGGTTCAAGTACAGTCTACGAAATACGTTTTCATAAGCTGGCACCTGCTGCGCCTTTAAACATTCCTGTTCATAAAAACTCAGGTCTACCGTGTGGCCCATACTTGGACAAGCTGCCTGCCATGTTGCAGGGTCTTTCCAGTCGGCATCGTCTGGCGCTGCATAAATGCACGGTAGGAAAGTCGGGTCATCAATAATTCCATCCTGCACCTTTAACGCATAATCCCAGATTTCATAGCAAATCGAATTTTTGTTAAATCCGGCTGTGCTGGTGTATAGAATCAAACTATTGTTTCGGGCCAGTGTGCCTGTGGTAAAAACGTCTACAAGCTCCCGATCATCAATACAGTGCAGCTCATCAATACCGCAGTAATGCACGTTTAAACCGTGTTTTGTGCTGGCTGAACTCGATAGCACACGGTAAACGCTGCCACTGTTGGGAACTAAAATTGATCGCTTATAAATCTCTGATCTGCTATCCAACTCATGTTCATTTTCAGTCATGGCCTTTGCAGCATTAAAACAAAGTGCTGCCTGATCCGTATCTGCTGCCACATTAAAACATTGTGCTGCTGGTTCATTTTCACAGTGTAAACAATACAGTGCTATGGCTGCTGCCAGCTCGGTTTTTCCTTGTTTACGGCTGATAAATAAAGCACTTTGGCGGTATCGTCTTTTGTGATTATCCTTTCTACGCCAGCCGAACAATTCTCGCAGATAATCAATCTGCCAATCTAAAAGCTCGAAAGGTTTGCCACGCCACTGACCTGTAGAATGAGTAAGGCATTCAGCAAAGAATCCAATAACTTTGTCGGCTTCATCTTCGCAAAAATAATAGTTAGCTAAAGAATCTGGACTTGTCATTTTTCTTTCCTTTTTCTGGTGCAACTATTCCGCCTTTACTGCTTGGCGTGAATCCGAACTCCTTAGCCATCAATCGCAGACTGTTAAAAATCCGCATGTCTGGAACTTCGCCACTTCTTCGGCTGTCAATGTATGCGCCCAATAAATCGCAGTAGGTCGCCAGTGGTTCAACGGTTGCAACATTCAGCAAATTATTAAGGGCCATCTGTGGGGCTAGTTTGTTCCACTGGTGCAGGCCCTCACCTTGTAACCAATCTGGTGCAATGGTTTCTGCTGGTAAAAATTCAGGTTCGGCATCATTCAAAGGGCGTTTACCTGGATTGCCTGCAAGCTCTTTTAATGCCGTTGGTTTTCTTGGATTCGCCATTTTTCAAAATCCCTCAACTGCGGTCATAAAAATGTGACTGGGTGGGCGGTACTTCATCAAAAAGTTTTTCGTGATTTTTTGACTTATTCCAATGGTGGTTCGGATCGAGTGGTCGACCTTTCACGTCACACCCCCAATTCACCTGCTTACCCATGTCTTGTGCTGTCTTGAGTGAGTGGCACTCATGGCACAGTAGGACTAGATTGCTCAGGTCATTGTCATCACCATCATTGTTCATATGGTCAACGTCTGTTCCTGGTACTGTTAGGCCACGCTTAACACATATCTGGCATAGGCCACTATCACGAGCAATAACAGCCTGTCTGATCTTCTGCCATAGTCTGCTATTCAATGGGATAGCACGTTGTTTGGGCTTGTATAGGCTATGGTTCTTCATTGTTGGTCTGTCCTGCCTGATCCTGTTGCTGAATGATGCCTATCGGTAGATTCTCCAGTTCTCTTACTTCATCAATAGTCATCCACTTGTTTTGTAATGCCGACTGGTAGAACGCTGCACGGTTTGCATTATCACCACGCAGTAATCCATCCAAATTGTGTTCACAGTAGAATGATGATGTTAGGCATGTGTTATTAATCGCCTGTTCCCACATCAATAAATGACGCTTTAATGTGAGTGTTACGAACTGTCTAGCCAGCTCCACACTGTTTGAATAGTTAGCATTGTCCAGCACTCCAACAATGGTCGGCTGTATCCTGAATAAACGACATACTTCCAATACGCTGAACTGTCTGGATTCCAGCCATTGGCTATCTATCAAGCTCATGGATACTGGTTTGAACTGTGCTCCACTTGGTAGCACTGGGGTAGTGCCTGCATTCCTTACACCTGAATAATTAGCCTTCCAACTATCACTGATCTGTTTCGCTTGGTCTTTAGTGGTAGTCGGTAGGGTTTCAATCACACCATTTAATGAGGTGCCATTATTAAAAGTATTTGTACCGTGCTGCTGTTCAGACAATGAAAGAGCTATTGTGTCCTGTGCTACCTGGATCGGTGAACGCCCTAGATACGGCGTACTGTCGCTTGGGTGGTAGCGTAAATGTAGAACCTCATCTGATAATAGGCGCTTGCTGCTGCCATCATACTGAACAATGTCATATACCAAATTTCCACTTTGATTTAATAAGACTGTGACGCTATCCGGGTGCAAGGGAATTAATGCTGTAATCCCTTTTTGGTCCCTTTTAATTTCTGCATAAGCATTACCACGCAATAAAACATGACGTTGCAGCATTTCCCGAAATTCTAGTGCTGTCTGCCAGTGGTTCGGCTTGTCATGGATCAATTTATATAACGGATGCGCCTTTGCTTTTTCTCGGCCTGTTTTTGTTCGCTTGAACACTTCAAAAGGTAGGCTCGCAATGGTTTCACTGATTGCAGAAATACAAGCGTAAACAGTGGAAATAGATTCTGCTGTTTTGGCGTTTACTACTGGAGTATTCAGCACATTGGCGAAATAGGTGTCATATGCTGGAGTGTTATTTCTTTTTTCATGTCGTCTTTGGTTTCTACGGCTCATTTAAAGCACTCCAGATAGGTTTGTGCAGATGCCAGTCGTTGGATACCTTTACGCTTGGCCCGAATATCTAAACTGGTTGCGTCATATGCTGGCTGACTAGTGATTGTGATTTCAAACAAATCAACGTCCAGAATCTCCCTGGCTGTATCTGTCCAGTTTTCGGATCGAACAATAAATCCGAATGAACATCCGGCAAGGTCGCCACGCTTCACCAACTCAGCTACATCGTTCCCCAGTGTGGTGCTAGGTAGATCAAGCTCAAATCTCAGGCCCTTGTCATCTTCCCAAAGTCGAAGCGTGTTTGATCCCAAACGGCCTAATAAATGTTCTGGATTGTGTTCATAGATGGCTGTAATTTTTGGCGCTTCCTGAGAAGAAAGGGAACGTGTAAACGCTCCCTTTTTAATAACTTCCTGGAATGTCCCGATTCTGGTAGGACTGTCAAATACAGCCGCATATCCTGAAAGGGTGCGCCCTTTGCTTTCTACGCTAAAGGCTCTTTTTTCCATAATTAAGCACCTGTCGAAGCTACTAAGAAGGCTTTAGGGTGTCGAATTGCTACATCACAAGTTGCCATAGCTCGGATTTGTACACCGCCTCGGCTGTATGCAGGTTCAGCGTATGGATTCACCAAAATATCAATCTCTGACCATACCCCTAAAAGCACCTGGCTAAAGTCACCTAGGATGAATTGTCCTGTCGGCATATTCGCTGAAACATTGAAAGGAAGTTCACCAACTTGGCCGTTTTGATAGAGGTATTGGCCTGTACCTACTGACTTCTCAATACCTGCCAAAGCTGTTTTTAATCCACTGGTGCCTAACCAACGTAAATTAGAAATATTTTCATCTTCAAGCTGCTGGATTAGTTGCAGAACTTCAGCCCATGTTGCCGGAACAGTACCTGTTAGAACTCCAACTGTGTTTAGAATACCTAGAGGGTCTTTAACGCCTGTACCTGCAATGATGGCTTTATCAATGTTTTGAGCCACTAAGAATGACAAATCTTCACGGATAAGACTTTCAATGTCTGGGCTGGACTGCTGGATCAACTGACGTGACATTTCAGTTTTCCCGCCTGTATGCTTCGGTGTCAATGTGATTGCATCAAATGACATATTTGATTCTGGTACTGCTTCTTCTTCACCTACCCAGCCAAGTGATAAACCTGTGCCGTATTTTGGAATGACTACATCACCAGACAATCCAGTTAATGTTCTTACACCCATCTGACGAACAATGTTTGAAGCTCGCAAAGGGCCGATGTAATCCTGTGGGCGGTGGTTAGTTGCAACGAGTTCGGCTGCTGTAGTTGTGTTGTTTGTTGCACGTGTTTCCAGTGCATCGAATGGAATGAATGCGCCTTGTGCTTTCTTGCCAGAACGCTTTTCCGCTTCCTTGTTGTATTCCAGCTCAGCACCTGAAAGGCTACGACCTGCAATCTGCGCTTGGATAATGTTCTGCACTGACACTGATCGCTTTAATTTTTCAAAGTCTTTATTGTGACCATCACCGATATGGTCGGCTGGCACAGCACGTTCCAGACTTCGCAGGTATTCAACGCGGTCAATTTGGGCTTGGATGCTTCGTTCTTCTGTTTTTAATTTTTCAAACTGTGTATTTTCTTCGTCTGTTAAATCACGGTTTGCTTTAGCTGCTGCATCTGCTAGGGCTTTCATCTGGCTAACTGTGCTAGATCGTTTTTCAAGTAATTCAGTTAAGTTCATTTCTCTATATCCTGATCAAGATACAGTCTAAATATCACAATATAGATATAAAAATCATAGTCTTAAATTCTTATAGATACATATAAAAAACCCACTCAATTGAGTGGGCTAGTGATTAAACAAAAAATATATTGTATTCAGGGTCGCTGGATTTTAAAGCGGATTTCACTTTTTTCCTTAATTCAAAGAATGATTGATCACCTGTTTTGTCTTCTTCGCATTCACCAAATTTCTTTCTTTGCTCTCTTTGTTGATTAGCATAAATTTCCAAAACATCATCAAGTTTTTTTAGTTCATCAACTGATAATTCAATTACTTTATTAGTCATCATAATTTCCTTAATTTTCTATCTATATACCTTGAGCAACATGAGCAAGTTGAGCAAGTTGGCTGTAAGTTAATGATTTATAATACAATTCAAGTTGCTCATCATGTTGCTCAACTTATTTCATCTTGAGCAAGTTGAATATTTATATATTTCATACAGTTAGCTTCATGTTGCTCATGTTGCTCAACTTGCTCATCGGTGTTGTAGGCTAGAAATGTGTTGGTTCATCCAATCTATGGATTTTAGGTAGTGCCCAAAACCAAACTTTTTCACCCTGTGGTTTAAATGGTTTTATATTTAATTTTTCCTGTGCCCTCCTAATTGAAGCTGGACTAAAACCAGCATCTTTTGCCTGTGCCTGAACTTCTTTACTAGGCATACTTTCAACTGAGCTGAGTAAATCAATTAAAAACTCTCTCGCCATGTCTACAGTTGAACTATTGCCATTTTCAGTATTCTCAGCCTCATTGAGTAACTCTTTTGCTGTTCCCTCAATTATCCCCAGCCAAGCTGTTTTTGTAGTTTCAATATTCTCTAAAACAGTTTCAGATTCGATCTGGTATCTAATACCACCATCTAAAGTTGAAATATTGCTTTTTGCACGTACCAAAATGCAATCATTTTCATCTTCACGCTTTGCAGCACTCCATACCATACGCGCTAAAGCTGTGAACGCCTGCGAACCTATAATTCGATCTGCTGGGCTGCTTCCCGAAGTGCCTTTAGCAAAATGAGTAATTCCTACAACGGCGCAATTAAATTCTTGAGCAAAATCTACAACTACCTGGAGTGACCTACGAACATCAGTAGCCTTGTTTGAATCACCGCCAACGGCGGATATGATCGGATCAATCATTAATAGCTTTATATCTGGATTCTGCTTTGCATAGTCATACAACAATGGAAGGTCTTTTGTCGGGTCGAATGGTTCCCTTTCACCTTTCTCATTAATACGACCAGCAATAAAATCAATTTTGCTAAGGTCTGCACCATTGGCAATCAGTCGAGGCAATAAAGTATCGTTCGGATCATCCTCTGTAGAATAAATTAAAACTCTACCTGTATCTGCACATTTTGAGCCATCAGGAAAAATGCCCTTTGTGGTTATTGTTGCAATCAAAGCTAAAAGCAAGTTTGTTTTTCCACATCCTCCAGCACCAGCCAGAATAGTGAGTTTCCCAAGTGGTAGCCATCCAGCCCAAAGCCAATTAATCGCTTGGGCTTTAATGGCACTCATATTTACAATTTGAAGTGCTGCACTTTGTTTATGAGATTCATCCAATTTTGGATGATCCATCTTTTCTATAGGCTTAATTTCATCAGTTTTACTTTGCAAAGCAATTCTAATTTCCTGATCCGTTAATCCAGACACATCAGCATCAAAATGAATCTTTAAATCATCATCAGAATTTAACTTTTTGTTGGTAGCAATAACTCTAGGCTTAGATTCGTCAAAGTAATTATTTACTAATTCAAAAGCTGTATAAATTTGCCCATGAAAAACAGAAACATAATTAAGTTGCGATAATTTAAAAAATAGATTTAAATTATCTGTAGCAATAAAACTTGATGGGTTTGGTTTGCTAATATTGGATACTGGAATCCCAGCACCGACTTTAATCGGCTGGGATTTCTTTTTGGTATCTAATAATTGATAACCAGATAATTCTTTCTTTTCTAAATCATATAAAGGGATGGCCTTATAGCCTGCAATATCTCGACCTTTATAGATCGTTTCATCCGCCACGGTTCTGATATTTCCTTTTTCCTCATTTTGCACCAATACATTTAAATCAAAATCATGAAGTGAATAACTTTCTACTACATTTTTAGTGTAGTTATGAGTGTGAGAAAAAATTGCATTTTGTGGCTTTGGGTCTATAGCTTCTAGTAAATCGCCTGTGGTATCCCAGGAGGTTTTTATATTCATTACTCACCCCCTTCATGATCGAATGCCATCGGGAGGATTTTTTCAATCATTTCTAATTTTGTCTGGATTTCATGTATAAGATTGGCAACGATTTCGTCTTTAATAACCAACTTATTACCATCATCAAAACAATTGAATGTGGCTACTGAAATATCTTTCGCACTTGCTACTAATCTATGAACAACATCTTGAGCATTTAAGTAATTAGCGTCTGGATGAGCCACATAAAAGGTAGTGGTATCACATAGAGAAGGGTTGTAAGTTTTTTTAATTTGATTAGGCATGAGAATGCGCTCCTGAATTATTTAACGGAGCTTTACCAATTACGACCAAGTAATTATGGTGGCAAAGCTGAAAGGGGTTGGTCGACCAGTAATTCAGGTAACTGGCACACTCGAAAGTGTCCCCCTCCAACTTCGCCATAGAGATATGCGAACGCATAGAGAGATTACACATACAAAAAAAGCCCACTAAGCGGACTGTATGCGCTGAATATTTATAGCCGACCAAAGCTAACTTTGAGATTTTGCTCAAAGCAAGAGAACTATAACCAATTTTTTTCATGCTGTCACCTCATGGCGCTCAGCTTTTTTAATTTCTATCCATTGCTCGATTTCTTTTATATCAAAATAGACTGGGGCCTGTTTCGTATCTCCCAGTTTAATTGGCTTTGGGAAGTCCTTATCTTTAAGCATTAACTTACGCAAACCATCACGAGTGAGGCTCAGTAATTCACAAACTTCATTAAACTTTTTAAGCATATACTTAACTCCATATAACTAATACATGGAATTATGTGTATGTTATTTAATTAGAAATATTCCCAAAGCAGCTTTGGGTAATAAAATTATTTTTTCCCTTTATGCTCAAAATATTGTTGATAGTTTTCTAGTTCTTTAACTGCACTAGCAAAATCACGAACAATTGATTTTCTTGATCTCTCAATGCCCAACTCACAAACCTTGTCATAAACTTTATTATAAAAATCTTCCCTAGTAATCCAAACCTTACTAATCAACATTTCTTTTATAATTTCCTGAACACGGTGACTATCATTTTTACCCTTTCTACTGCCATTATCAGACATTTGCAGCCTTTGGATTTTTCTCTCATTTTTAGATTCATTAACGCCCATATAAAAATAGAAAGAATTTAAATTTGCTATCACTGCTTTTAAGTTATTCTTTTCTAAATAAAATTCACAAAAAGCTAACCTAACTATCATTCTGTAATAAAAGAATTCTGTTGATTCATGCTGTTTGCTGCCAAAATTTCTTACTAAGTGCTTTAAACCTATTTCTTTCATATTGACGTGATCATCAATAATATTATCTTTTAATTCCTCCATAATTTCATGAATACAAGGGAAATTCTCAAGCCCTCGATCTATATAAAAATTATCTAAGTCCATATTTAAATTAAATTTTAAGACTGATATTTTGTCTTCCAAATACTCTTTAATATCTTCCATAATCAGCCTACCATCCGATCCAGTTCATCTGCCCACCACTGCATGATCTCGATGCGCTCATCAAAGTGCTGTGCTTTATCATATTTTCCCTTTACACCTTTTTTGATGTGACCTAAGCACGCCTCGATAACCTGTGACTTGTCGCTAAATTTATTATTTAATGCGGTGCTGGCAATATGTCTAAAACCATGCGGATTTTGTCGCCCTTGATAGCCCAAGCGATTTAACGCAACATTAAATGTCATATTACTTATGGGCTTTTCGTAACTATCACGGCTCGGAAATAAATACTCCGATTCTGTTTTATAAGTGTGTAGCTCTCTAAGCAATTCAACCGCCTGTTGTGGCAATGGTACAGCGTGAACAATACCTGTCTTTGTTTTCTCGGCTGGCTTAATCCACTCGGCTTGATCTAAATTAAAATCATCCCAAACGGCTTCCCGAAGTTCTGAGGGTCTAGGGAATAATAGCGCCAACAACTCTAAACCTATTGCCACTGGTCTTGATGGATGCTGCCTAATTTCTTTTATTAATCTGCCCACTTGATCAAGTTCAACATATTTCATATTGCCCCTGTCGCCCTTGTTTAAAAATTCTGTCATACCATCAAGCGGATTAGATTCGATCTTGTTTTTAAACTTGGCAAGGTTGTATGCGCTTCTACAATATGAGCGTAATTTTTCGACCTGTGTATAAATGCCTAAATCTTCCTGCAAACCTCTAAAAAAATCTAACCATTCATGCGGTGCTATTTCTAAATAGTTGCGCTCTCCAAACGCTGGAATAATGTGCCTATTGATTGACTTCACCGCTTTGTCATAGGTGACTGCATCCCAGTTGCCGTCCTTAGTTGCAAGCCAGTCATTCATCAAAACACTGAATAGTAAATTTTCCTGTTCAATCTTGTTTTGTTTAATCTTCTGCTTGGTTTCAAGCTGCACCCCTGCATAGATATTTTCCTGAAATTCTGCCGCCTTTTTTCTAGCAACAACTGCTTTCATCGCTGGATATGAGCCAATACTCAACCATGACCATTTACCATTTTCTTTTTTATATCTAAACAACCATGATTTTTTACCGCTTGGCTGTACCCGAAAATATAAGCCGTTAGCATCTAATTCCCGATATTCTTTCTCTTCAGGTTCTAATCCATCCAATACGGCTGGTGATAATGGGCGTTTTTTTATTTCGCTTCTTTTCATAACCTTGTACACATGAGTTAGATTTTTAACGCAGTGTACACCAGCGTGTACATATTTTTAAACTATAAGCGAATTTATGTATCTTTAAGAAAAGCAATAAAAAAGCCCTAAATCATTATAATTCAGGGCTTTATTACCTATATGAAGTTATGTAACAACATATAATTTTAATGTATTGGTAGGCATATCCAGACTCGAACTGGAGACCTCTACGATGTCAACGTAGCGCTCTAACCAACTGAGCTATACGCCTATATGTGACGCATCATATTCACTTTTAAATTTTATGACAAGCCTTTTCTATGATTTTTCAATGCAGATGCACAAGAATTCAGCAATGCTTTGAATTTTTTCAAATCTGCCTCAGAAACCTGCTCAGATGCATACTGCATCTGCTCATATAACTGCACGGTCTGCTTAAACACATGATGCTGCTGTGACTCAGCCTGAGCCGCCAAACGAGACATCCACATGTTAAACGTTTCAGCAGGCTTTTTCTGTAATTCAGGCGGTAACGGCTTCGAAAACGTCTGCAACAGCTGGGCAAGTTTTGGCTGCCGGCGAAGATGCTGATAATACAACCAGGCCATATATAGCCCCAGCAGACCTAAAATGGTCAGTATCAGCATCAGGATATTGGCATAGCTGGAATGCAGTCCCAGTTTGGCTAGCCAGCCCCGCTGCGACTCGGCATTATAGCCCACCACCTTGCTTTGCCATTGATAGCTGGCATAGTCGCTCCAGATACGCAGTTTATTCATTAAATGATAATGCCGATAAGTCCAGCCACTGCCGCGCTCGCCCAATACCGCCTGATCTTCCGCAATCAGATTTTGCATGCCCTGCTCAACCCGCTGCGGGCTAATCATTGCTGTCGGGTCAAAACGCTGCCATTTGCCGTTTAACAGCACTTCGGTCCAGGCATGCGCATCTAACTGGCGTACTTCCCAGCTTTTACCATCCGGGGCCAGCTCTCCGCCCTGATAACCGGTGACCACCCGCGCCGGAATTCCGACATAACGCATCAGCATCACAAAACTGGAAGCATAGTGTTCACAAAAACCCTGACGTGACTGAAACAGGAACTCATCAACACGATGTTGCCCTAATCGCCCCGGGGTTAAGGTATATACAAAGCCATTTTCCCGATACCAGCGCAGCACCTGCTGTACATAACGCTCGGGATCTTGTCCGCTGTGCAAAAATAAACGCTGGGCCAGTTGCTGTGCCTGCAAGTCCTGCTGTACCGGAAATTGAGTATTGATGCGTAAATTCAAGTGAGCATTACTCACGGTCTGGGTCTGGATATCGCCAATCCAGCGCAACGGAATCGGCTCGATCCGCTGGGTTAAACGCCGCGGTACAATGCCCCAATCCTGCTGGCTATAATAACGGCGCTCCAACGGAACCGATTTCTCTAGCCCCATCACCCAGCGCACACCTGGGTCAGCCGCCAGATATTGATAATCAAAACTACGCACATGCGCCGGCTGCAATACATCGCTACGCATTAACGGCTGCTGGTTGACAAAGCTGCTACGCCAGCGCTGGCCATCATATTCATCCAGCACCATCGCCCGCCAATACAGCTCATGCCGTGGTGGCAGTTGCTGCACATCGCCAATAATCCGAAAGGCCAGCGCGCTAGATTGTGACAGCTCGGCAATATCGCCCGGCGACATGCTGTCACTAATTCCGGTAATACCTTTATTTTCCGGAATCGGAATATGCCACAGTGGCGGTAGCCGCGGGAAAAACATAAACAGCAAGACAAAAAATGGCAGTGCATACAGCACAAAACGCCCCACATGGCGGGCATCGCGTTTTAAGGCCTGTACAGCCGAAGCCTGATATTCAAATTCGCTGGTTTGCAGGCGATACAGCCCGATCAGACAACTGAGCAGGCTTAAAATGACCATAAAGGCCATCCAGATTGAATGGCTAAACAGGAAGGAACTGGCACTGACAAATAGCGCGAAATTGAACAGGATAATCACATCGCGCCGGGTTCGGGTTTCGAGGGCCTTGGCAAATAAAAAGGTTGATAACACCGCCACGCCGGCCTCTACCCCAATAAAGGCGCGGTACTGTAAATAAATACTCAGCAGCGCCAGCGCAATCAGGCTAAAGGTCCAGTATTTGGCAATCGGCTGACGCCCGGGCTGCAGACTGAAATACAGACTAATCAGGATGATGATAAAAATTATACTGAGCAGCACAGGCAGATAGATCAGCTGTGCCAGTAACAGCAGGCCCAGGCTTGAGAGAATCGAAATACGGATACTGGAATTCATCTTTATGCCTGCGCCAACAGTTGTTTGGCGAGCAGCAATTGCTGCTCGCCACAGGCGGCCGGTAATTCTACCTGCGGCAAATACAGGGCATAGGCACATTGCTGCTGTTCACACTGCTCGACTAGGCCCATCATTAGGCTGAGTTTTTCTTCATGCGATGTGCTGGGCATCTGCGCATAGTCAATTTCAAGCTGCTGCTGATTCTGATATTGCTCAAAGACCTTGACGTATAAGCCCTGGCCACGCGCCACCTGTTTCCAGGACACTGCCTGCAAGGAATCTCCGAGCTGATAACTGCGCAGCTCCCGGAATTCATCTAAATCAGGTTCTTCATTGTGCCGGTTGTGTTTATTTTCAGTGGTGTGCTGCGCCGCTTTCGGTGCAATCCAGGCAAAGTCATTGAAATACAGATAGGTCCAGGCACGTACCAGACCAAAGGGATAAACCGAATATAACTGGATGGCCGGATAATGAAACTTGCCGCGCTGGGCAGTATAAAAAGCTAAGCTATACTGCTGTTTGGCTTCACTCAGCGCCAGTTTATGTAATTGCTGATCAACCTGAATCCACAGATAACGCAGCTGTGGCGTATCCTGCTGAAAAAACAGGTGCAGCTGGACATTTTCCCCGGCCTGCCCGACCTGCTGTGCCACCACCTCAAGCTGCAAGCCATGCAGCTGCTTAAAGGTCAAATAAAAACTGATACATAAAATCGCGCTAATTAAAAAGCAGAAGCCCAGAATCAGGTTATTGGCATAGTTAATACCGGCCACAAAGGTAATCAGGATAAGCACCAGATATAAATAACCCTGCTGATAAATAAATACCAGCACATCTTTTTGCGTGAGGCGTTTTTTCTGCTGAAATTGAAAACGCTTTTCCAGCCAGTGCTGCCAAAAATTCTGCCCGAGCATACTTAGCTGACCTGCACCTGTTGCAGCAGCTGCTGGGTTTCACCCTCACTTAAACCAATACGATGTGCCACCACCGCCACAAAAACCGCTTGTACATCATCCGGAGTGACAAAACTGCGCTGTTCAATTAACGCATGTGCCTGGGCGGCTTTTTTCAGGGCCAGTACTCCGCGCGTCGATAGTCCATGCCGGTTTTTACGGCTGGCTTCGGCCAGATCCAGAATATAATCCTGTACGGCGTCACTGACATAGAGCCGATGCACCTGCTGCTGCAATTCCAGAATTTCATCTTCGTTAAATACATGTTGCAAACTGGCAATCAGGCTCTGCCGGGAAGATTGCTGTAGCAACAGTTTTTCCGCATAACGCGATGGATAGCCCAGTGATAAACGCATTAAAAAGCGATCCAGCTGCGATTCCGGCAATGCATAGGTTCCGCTCTGAAA
This sequence comes from Acinetobacter sp. YH12134, assembly GCF_013418555.1. Classification (NCBI taxonomy): domain Bacteria; kingdom Pseudomonadati; phylum Pseudomonadota; class Gammaproteobacteria; order Moraxellales; family Moraxellaceae; genus Acinetobacter; species Acinetobacter sp. YH12134. The sequence continues at coordinate 66,652 of NZ_VPBT01000013.1, forward strand.
TAGCGGATTCTGGGTAGCAATGACCCAAAATGGTTGCGGCAATTCATAACGTACGCCATCGACCGTGACGTTGCCCTCTTCCATCGCCTCTAACAAGGCACTCTGGGTTTTCGGGCTACAGCGGTTAATTTCATCGGCCAATAAAATCTGGGTAAAAATCGGGCCCTGCTTAAACTCAAACTGATGTTCTTTCTGATTAAACATGTTCACCCCAATTACATCACTGGCCAACATGTCATTGGTAAACTGAATCCGCTGAAATTTTAGTCCGGCCAAATGCGCCAGACTGCTGGATAAGGTGGTTTTGCCCAGGCCGGGTAAATCTTCAAACAGCACATGGCCGCCAGCCAGTAAACAGACCAGTGCCAGTTTGGTTTGCTGCTGTTTATCGAGAACAATCTGGTTGACCTGTTCAAGGAACTGCTGGATTCTGGGTGCATAGCGCTGCAGCTCGCTCTGGAGCTTCGCCTGATCGTGTACTGGTTCCGATTTCTTATCCTGTTTCATGCCCCAAATCACCTTCATTCCCCAAATAAAAACGGTGTATGTCCTAACATACACCGTTTTGTTTTTTTTCTAAAGAAATCAGACGATTTCTAGACTTTTAACACGGACACTTCTTCAGGTTTCCAGAAGATGGATAACGTGAATCGACACAGTGCCGGTAAAAGGTTTTGGCATCCATCGCTTCCAGATCCGGATGATGCTGCCGCATGTGCTCCAGATAGGTCTGATAATCAGGCACCCCCACCATCAGCCGGAAACTTTGCTGCAAACGCTGCCACAATGTGGCAATCCGCGACCAGTTTTTAGGATTCAGGATTAAATCCTTCTGCGACATCACGGTCATTTTGATGATTTTATAAATCACCGTTTTACCCGCTCGAGCAAATTTCAGATTCATCTTCTCGCTCCTTAATGGCCTTTGGCCGGCTGAATATCTTCAGGATCGCGGTAAATTGCTTCTGCTTCATGCACGGTTGGTTCCGGATTGGCCAAAGCACGGCGAATCACCCCAATCGCAGCAAACAGCATCACAAACGCCACAATCATAAAGAAGCCACACAATGCCGCATTAATCTGGTTCGACATTGCCACAGTCTGCATTTCCGCAATACTTTTGGCTGGTGCCAGAATTTCATTATTGGCAATGGCGGTATTGAAACGCTCTGCCTGTGCCAGGAAGCCGATCTTCGGATTTTCGTGGAAAATCTTCTGCCAGCCAGCAGTCATCGAGGTGATAAACAGGAACACGGTCGGGATGATGGTCACCCAGACATATTTCTGTTTCTTCATCTTGAACAGGATGACAGTACCAAGGATGAGCGCCATCGCAGCCAGAATCTGGTTACCAATACCAAACAGTGGCCATAAGCTGTTAATCCCGCCGAGTGGATCGACCACGCCCTGATAGACGAAGAAGCCCCAACCCGCCACCGCAACCGCAGTCCCCAGCAAGTTACCAAAGAAGTTGTGAGATTTTTTCACCGCAGGAATCACAATACCTACGGTATCCTGAACCATAAAACGGCAGGCACGGGTACCGGCATCCACTGCTGTCAGAATGAATAGCGCTTCAAACAGAATGGCGAAGTGATACCAGAACGCCATCATTTCACGGCTATTGAAAACCTCGGTGATGATATGAGCCATACCAATTGCGAAGGTTGGCGCACCACCAGTACGGGACAGAATCGAGTTTTCACCGACTTCCTGGGCCAGCAAGGTCAAGGCTTCAGGCGTGACCACAAAACCAAGGTTACGCACAGCTTCTGCTGCCGTATCTACCGACGTACCCAGTAAAGCCGCTGGCGAGTTAATCGCGAAATACACACCCGGATCAAGCACCGCGGCACAGATCAGCGCCATAATCGCCACGAAAGATTCCATCAACATACCGCCATAACCAATCATACGGATATCGCGTTCGTTGTTGACCAGTTTTGGCGTGGTTCCTGAAGACACCAGGGCGTGGAAACCGGAAATCGCACCACAGGCAATGGTAATAAACAGGAATGGGAACAGCGAACCGGCAAATACCGGACCAGTCCCATCAACAAACTTGGTGACCGCTGGCAGTTTCATTTCCGGCATGGCAAATAAAATACCAATCGCCAGACCTGCAATGACACCAATTTTCAAGAAAGTTGACAGATAATCACGCGGTGCCAATAACAGCCACACCGGTAAAACCGACGCAATAAAACCGTAAATGATCAATGCCCAGGTCAGCTCAGTCCCTGACAAGGTAAAGAACGGTCCCCAGTACGGATGCTGCGCAATGTTTTCACCGTAGATGATGCCAAGCATCATCAGCACAAAACCGATAATCGACACTTCTGCAATTTTACCCGGACGGATAAAACGCATGTAAATGCCCATAAAAATGGCAATCGGAATGGTGGCGGCAATACTGAATACACCCCACGGACTGTTGGTCAGGGCTTTCACCACCACCAGCGCCAGTACCGCCAGGATGATAATCATCACCCCAAGTGCACCCAGCATCACGATAATACCGGCAAAGCTGCCGAGTTCCTGCTTGGCCATTTCACCCAGTGAGCGGCCGTCACGACGGGTCGAAATAAACAGTACAAGGAAATCCTGTACCGCACCGGCCAGCACTACCCCAACCAATAGCCAGATAGTGCCCGGTAAATAACCCATTTGCGCTGCCAGAATCGGACCAACCAGCGGTCCGGCACCGGCAATTGCAGCAAAGTGATGGCCGAACAGGACACTTTTATTGGTCGGGACATAATCTAAACCGTCGGCCAGGCGATGCGCGGGAGTTAAACGCCTGGCATTGAGTTCAAAGACTTTATTGGCAATAAATAAACTGTAGAAGCGGTAAGCAATGCTATAGACACAGGCGGCGGCGAGGACCAGCCAGACTGCGTTTACATGCTCACCACGGCTGAGCGCCAGAATCCCGAAAGACACTGCACCCACAATAGCGACGAGCAGCCAGATAATTTTCGAAGTTAGGCTCGACTTCGTTGGTAATGTTTCCATTCAATCCCTCATATTTTCGATGCATTTAAATCAGCTTGATTGTTGTTGTTCGAGGTACTGCTGTTTTCCTTTGCGACTTTACGCCTGTTATTTTTCTATGCCTCTAAGACTTTGGCATAAAAAAAGGGATGATTGATCATCATCCCTTCGATAATAGTATATTTTTACACCATTATGCACGTTCTAAATATTCACCAGTACGGGTATCTACACGAACGCTTTCTTCTTGCTGAACGAATAATGGAACACGTACCACAGCACCTGTTTCAAGTTTCGCTGGCTTACCGCCACCGCCAGAAGTATCACCACGAACACCTGGATCAGTTTCAACAATTTTTAATACCACGAAGTTCGGAGCGCTGACGTTTAAAGGCACGCCGTTGAACAACATAATGGTACATTTTTCATTAGAATCGTCTTTTAACCATTTTGCAGCATCGCCCATAGCTGTTTTATCAGCTGCGATCTGTTCAAATGTTACAGGATCCATGAAGTTCCACAGTTCGCCGTCATTGTACAAGTAGTCCATTTCTACTTCTACAATGTCAGCAGCTTCTAGTGAATCACCAGATTTGAAAGTTTTTTCTAATACTTTACCTGTTTTAAGGTTACGTAATTTCACACGGTTGAAGGCCTGACCTTTACCTGGTTTTACGTATTCGTTTTCCATGATTGAACATGGGTTACCATCAAGCATAACCTTAAGGCCTGACTTGAATTCATTCGTAGAATAATTGGCCATGACTGGCACACTCCAAACTTACTAACTTTAAGCTATCGATGCTACGGGCTGTTGCGATGTCATTTAGCAAGTCTGACACGAACATTAGTTGCCACATGCACATTCATTTTATGTGACGTATTCTAAATGACCAATATACCTTGCCGCAATGAAAAATTCTTGTTTAACCGGCCGCTGCTGCCTAAGTTACAAGCAGATATCCATCTACCGGCTTTATTCCCAACTGGCAGATGCTTAAAATCAGCGCAGCTCGTTCTAGACTCCGCTTGGCCCGGATGTCCTGATTTTTCGCGCACAAAGCACATTCCCAGCGCCTGCAAACTGTTAAACTAGCACGATTAGGCCTTGCCCTCCCACTTCCATGATTCTTTTTCCGGCATGACAAACTATTTGTATCAACAGCAAAACTGGCAATCACAGCTCAGTGATTTAATTACCGATCCTCAGGAGTTGCTGAATCTTCTGCAACTGTCGCCTGAACAGTTACTCTCCGGCGCAATTCTGGCATCTGAACAGTTTAAATTACGTGTGCCGCGTGCATTCGTCGGAAAAATGAAAGTCGCCGATCCCTTTGATCCGCTGCTGTTACAGGTCTTGCCACATCATCTGGAACTGGAAGATCATCCTGAATTTGTCACCGATCCCTTAGGTGAAGAACAGGCCAATCAGCAACCGGGTGTCCTGCACAAATATAAGTCGCGTTTTTTACTGACCCTGACCGGGGCTTGTGCGGTACATTGCCGCTACTGTTTCCGCCGCCATTTTCCCTATCAGGACAACCTGCCTAAAAATGAAGATTGGCTAAACATCAAACAATATATTGAGTCTCAGCCCGACATTAATGAAGTGATTTTAAGTGGCGGTGATCCATTAACGTTAACCAATCGACGTTTACAGAGCTGGATTGAACGTCTGGAATCGCTGCCGCAGATTAAATTTTTGAGAATTCATTCACGCGTTCCGATTGTAATCCCCAACCGTGTCGATGAAGCGCTGATTTCCATATTAAAAAACAGTAGGCTACGGATTATTCTGGTGGTACACTCAAATCATGCATCAGAATTGGATGACTTCACTTGCCGTACATTAAATACACTGGTGAAACATCAAATTACCGTCCTGAATCAGGCAGTTTTACTTCGTGGGGTGAATGATTCTGCTCAGGTTCTGGTCGATTTAAGTTATCGCCTGTTCGATGCTGGGGTGATGCCGTATTACTTGCATGTATTAGATAAAGTGAAAGGTGCACATCATTTCGATCTGATGCCACAGGACATCGATCTTATTTATAAAGAGGTTTTAGCGAACTTGCCGGGTTATCTGGTTCCTAAACTCGTTAGGGAAATTGCGGGCGAAAAGAATAAAACACCGCTTTTTGGGGTTTCAACTGCTTGAATTTGAGTTAAATAACAACGATGACTATGAATCATTCAGATATTTTTCAGGTTGCCACTGAGCTGAAATTGGAACAGCTCAGTTTTTGCCAGAATTCTGTCAAAAGTATTCAGGAGTGGGCAGCTGACTTATCCATTTTACAGCTTGGGGACTCGTCAAAAGCCTTGTTCAAAGCCTTACTGGAAATTTCTGAACTCAAATGTCAGGAAACCTTGCGCTTTGACCTGATTCAGGCCATTCACCCGACGCTGGAAAATGTCCTGACCAGCCTGGAAAAACACTTTTTTAACCAGGGTCTGATTAGCAGCGACCGCAATGAGCATATTATCGAGCTGGCGCTGTTGTTACGTAGTCATTTTGCCAAAGTCTATATTGAAATCGCGCGCCGCAGTCACCGCCAGCTGGCCCAGCAGAAGTTTTCCATTTTTGCCTTTAACCTGAAAAAGAACCTGCAGACTGCGCGGACTGTGGCCACCTATTATGCGCTGCAACAACTGACCTTATTGCTGTATCAGCAACAGATGCTATATAGCTCGCCATTTTCCGGGCAATGGCTCACTGCACATCAACTGTTTAACTGCGCGCTGCAGCACAATTTTCATCAGAACAATATTAACCATCTGCAAGGCACCCAGCATCAGCTGCAAAATATCAGTCAGGCCTATGTGCAATTAATCCTGCTGGATATTTTCAATACCCATCAGATTCGTCCAGCCGAAATTCAGGGGCTGTATCTCTGCAGTTTTGACTGGGTCAAGCTGATTCAGATTTTGCCCAAAGAAACCACCCTGTCACGCTATATTGTCGATACCAATAAAGACTATCCGCCAATTTATAACTCGCATCAATCGGGTGATTTTGAGCCGGGTATTTTTATTTCGACACAAGCGCTGCTGGATCATATTAGTGAAAATCAGGGCCGCAAGGCCGAACATTTCTCCCGCAATGAAAAGCTGTTTTTAACTCCAGCCCTGCATTTTCATATTCATACCCTGCTCACCCATAATCCTGAGCGTCGCCATGAACGTTATGAATATTCGGCCCGGGTCAAAATCTGCTTTGGCTTAAGCGTGGCACACTTCTATTTGTCTAAAGGCAAGAATTTTCAGGAAACCCTGCAACTGGGTGAAAATTACCAGTTCCAGAGTGAAAGCCAGTTCATCAACCAGATGCACAGTCATACCACTGCCGACATCAGCAAAATCCAGAGTCTGGACCGTGAAGCCAAACAGATTTACGGCGCGGAAGTGCTGGATATCAGTGTGAATGGTTACCGGATTAAATGGGAAGGTGAAACGCCAAAAAACCTTAAAACCGGTGAATTTATTCTGGTGCAGGAAAATCCGCAAAGTCCGTGGCGTGGCGGTGTGATTCGCTGGATTAAACAGTCGACTGACAAAACCCTGGAACTGGGCCTTGAAGTTTTGGCGCAGGACATTATTCCATGTGCCGTCTATGTGAAATCTGACCGGCATAGCGGGCATTATCATCCTGCCCTGCTCATGCAGAGCTCACAGCTAAATGAAGTCAGCACTCATCTTATTTTACCGGGGATTCAATTATTAAGAGACAAGCAGACCGTACAGCTGCGTTTAGGGGATGAAGACATTAAAGTCTTTTTAATTAAACCGTTACTCATTACTCAAAGCTTTATGCGTTTTGACTTTGAACTGTTAAATGACCAGCAGCAAGCCACAGTCGATGCCTTTATTCACAAGCAGATGAATGACGTTAAGAATCAAGATTTATGGGAAGCGTTGAAGTGAGAAATCCTTTACTATCTAAAAAATTTAAACGTACCGAAACACGTTTACTCATTATCGATGATAACCAAATCCGTTTTAATCAGATTTGCGAACAGCTGAATGCACAGGAACATACCGTGCAGGCCACCCTGCTCGATGACCTGCAAAATTTTGAAAAACAGCTGAATTTAACCTGGGATGTGGTGATTTTTGGCCGCGCCTACGACCTGAAAATTGATCAGGCTCTAACCCTGATTCGCGCCTCAAAACAGCCGAATTTACCACTGGTATTATTGCAGCCTGAAGACTATGATGCCACCCAATATAGCGCCCTCATCCGCAAAGGCATTTATGATCTGGTCAACCTGAACGATAGTGACAGTTTCTATCTGGGTCTGCTTCGTGCCCTCTCTTTCAGCCGTTTGCAGCAAACCCATGCCCAGCTCAAAGAAGAGCTGGAAAATGCCCAGACGCAGGCGCAGTCTCTGGTAGAAGACAGCAACAAGGCGGTGGCGATTATTCAGGAAGGCATTCATGTACAGGCCAATCAGGAATATTTACAGCTGTTTGGCTTTCAGAATGAAGATGAGATTATTGGTCTGCCTTTGCTTGACCTGTTGCAACCGGAAGATCTAGCCGATTTTAAACTGCGCTTTAAAAAAGTATCGCAAGGTCAGTTTGATTTAGGCCGTTTCAGCTACAGCTCTTTAAATAGTCATGTCGCCGCGCAAAATCCGCTACAGCTGGAATTTTTACCGGCTACTGATGAAGATGCCTTGCAGCTGACCATTGATATTCAGCAAGCTGCTACAGCACCAGCCAAGGCCAGCAATGAAAACACAGCTGGTCAGCAGCCGACCCATCAGCTGATTAACCGCACCCTGAACAATCAGCCATCCAAAATTAATGCGCTGGTGGTATTTGCCCTGGCCTCCTGCCCTGAAAAAGTCTTGCAATCGGACTGGGTTACGCTGAAAAACTATTTCGGTAATATTAAAACCTTCCTGAAAGAACAGACCAATGTGCCTTTATTCAAGGTCAATTCATCGATCTATATTGGCTTGTTTCAGGCAGAATCAACCACCATTTTGCATTCCAAACTGATTGGTCTCAGCTCACTGAGTAAACCGCAGTTATTGAGCGTCAATGGGCAAAGTTATCCGCTGAATTTCCGTATGGGCTATGCGGTACTTGAGGGTGAAATTGCTGATAGCACCCAGTTTGAACAGCTGATGGAACGTGCTTTTGTAACCGCACTGCCTTATCAGCAAAAAGATGAGCAAAGCCTCGGACTGGATTTATCCATGACCGATCTGTCGCTGGAAATTGTCGAGCCAAAGGTTGCACCTGTGGTCGAAACCGCTGCTTCATCGCTATTAGGCGCCTTACGCCACAGCCTGGATCGTAATGAAATTCATCTGAAATACCAGCAACTGTATGACAAACAGGACAGCAATTTATATACCTATGAAGTCAGCAGCGGCTTTATTCATCAAGCAGAATGGAAAAGTCTGACCGGGCTGGTTGATCTGGCTGAAGATCCGGAACTCTCAATTAAACTGGATCGCTGGATTCTGGTCGAAGCCTGCAAACAGCTACACAACTTCATTACCCAATATCCGGAAGCCAAGCTGATTGTTAACCTGAACAAGCATGTGCTGCTACAAGACCGCGCGTTCCCGGAATTTGTGTCCAAACTGATTACCATTGTGGGTAGTCAGCAGGCTTATCCGTTAATTCTGCAATTCTCTGAAGAAGATGTGAGCCAGAACCTGATGGATGCCCAAAAGCAGATGCATTTGCTGCATCAGCATGGTGCGGAGATTTCCATCCGTGAATTCGGCCAGTCGATGTATAGCGAATCCATTCTTAAACAGCTGGATGTGCAATATGTGACCCTGCATCCATCGCTGACCAGCAAACTGATGCAAGATAGTGCCACTCAGGAGCTACAGGAACAGATTCAGCAGTTTAGCGAAATCAAGCCGGTGGAAGTGGTGCTACATGAACTAAACGATATGAACCTGTTTGCCAACGCCTGGAATGTGGATGCCCGTTATATTCAGGGTGATTACTTCCAGAAGAAACTCGATCATCTCATTGATGTACAAGACCAATAAGGTCTTGTACTTTTCGCCTGAAGTGCAGGCACAAAAAAACGGGCAAATGCCCGTTTTTTTCATTCTGGGTATTAACCACGTTTGATAGAACGTGACATACCAGCAAAACGTTGTTTGAACTTGTCGATACGACCGCCAGTGTCAACGTTCTTTTGCTTACCAGTGTAGAATGGGTGGCAAGCTGAACATACGTCTAGGTAAAGAGTGTCTTTACCAACAGCTGAACGAGTTTCGATCACGTTACCACATGAACAAGTAGCAACTAATTTTTCATATTTTGGGTGAATATCGGCGCGCATCGTCGATTACTCCATAAGATTAAAGAAGGTTTTGCTGTCGTCGCAATTGATCACTCTCAAGACTGAGGAAAAAAGCTGTTTATTCGAGATAAATCGCAGACCAACACCACAACAGACCATTCTTTTGGCCCACCGAGACGGATACCGTCAGAGCTAAGCACAACAAGTTGGGGCATATTATACGTGAATCTATGCCAATATGCGAATTATTCTTTGCCCTCAATTTCAGGCTGCTTCGACCAGTAATTGGCAATAATGCCGCAGACCATCAGCTGGATTTGATGGAAAATCATGATTGGCAGCACAATCATGCCCAAAGGCTGGCCAATAAACAGAATCTGCGCCATCGGTACACCACTGGCCAGGGTTTTTTTAGAGCCACAGAAGAAAATCGCGATCTGGTCTTCACGTTTAAAGCCCAGCCATTTTGGGATGTACAGCGCCAACAGCATGATGATGGTCAGCAGCACCGAACAGGCTACAGTTAGAATCAGTAACGTTGTGCCACTGACTTCATTCCACAGTCCGGCCACCACGGCGCCACTAAAGGCACCATAAACCACCATCAAAATCGTACCCTGATCAAAGCCTTTAACCAGACTTGGGAACTTGACCAAAAATGGATAGACCCACGGCCGCAGCAATTGCCCCAGAATAAAAGGCACCAATAACAATAAGGTAATCTGAATAATGGATGAGGTCGGGTCATAGTCGTGCTGCGACTGGCCAAAAATAAACAGGCTGACCAGAACCGGAGTAATGAACATGCCGGCAATATTGGAAAAAGACGCACTGCAGACTGCACTGGCGACATTGCCGCGTGCAACCGAGGTAAAGGCAATAGAAGACTGCACCGTAGAAGGCAGGAAGCACATAAACAGAAAGCCCCAGTACAGCTCCTGCCCCAGCAATGGCAATAATACGGGTTTGGCCATGAGACCTAAGACGGGAAATAACAAGAAGGTAAACGCAAACACCAGCGTATGCAGTTGCCAGTGCATGATGCCTTGTACCACCGCCTCTCTGGACAATTTTGCCCCATGTAAAAAAAACAGCACTGCAATAGCCGCCGTGGTAATAACGCCAAAGACTTCAGCCACCTGCCCAGAGACTGGCACGATACTGGCCAGTATCACCATCACAATTAACAATATGGTAAAGCGATCCAATGCAAGTAGTTTTAGCATGTCTACATCCTGTGATTTTATTTTTGCATCGACATAAAAAAGCCCAGTCAGCGGGTTTTACCTCACGGTAAAGTTCCATCTTACTGGGCTGGAACAATAAAGCTAGTCTGCTGGCTTAATGTTCACTATTTTGTGGCGCTATACTACTGCGCCAACTTAGTTATTGCGGGCATTGCCATCCTGCTGGATCAGTTCGATTTTATAACCGTCCGGATCTTCCACAAAGGCAATTACGGTCACGCCGCCTTTCATTGGACCCGCTTCACGCACCACATTGCCGCCGCGCGCCTTGATTTCTTCACAGGCTTTGTAAGCATCTTCCACTGCAATGGCAATATGACCATAGCCATTGCCCAGCTCATAGCTGTCTGTATCCCAGTTATGGGTCAGTTCCAGCACGGTATGGTTGTCTTCATCACCATAGCCGACAAATGCCAGGGTAAAGCGGCCTTCTTCGTAGTCACGTTTACGGAGTAAAGTCATGCCAAGTACTTCAGTATAGAACTGCAATGACCGTTCTAAATTGCCTACACGTAACATGGTATGCAGCATGCGCATATTATTCGTCCTTTTGTTGAATTTGAGCGTGTTCATGAGCACGCAATAATTTTGCCACCCACACCACCAGAATCAGAATCGGAATTCCAAGCAGCGTGGTCATGAGGAAGAAACTCGGATAACCGATATTATTGACTATGGTACCTGAATATCCACCTAAAATTTTAGGAGTGAGGGTCATTAGCGAACTAAAGATCGCATATTGTACAGCGGTAAACGACACACTGGTTAAGCTGGACAGGAAGGCAATAAATGCCGCACCGGCCAGACCGGAGGCCAGGTTATCAATAATAATTGCCAGATAGAGCCATAAACTGCTATACGGTTTAATCACCTTACCGCGAACTTCTACCGCTGCATCAGCGTTGATATCCACCGGTGTCAGGGCCTGAATATCAATATCCAACACCGGATGCTGCGGTGCCAGCTGATAACCGCGGCTGGCACTGAGTGTACTGCCATCCAGCAATCGGGCCTGCACCTGAATCGTGCTATTTTGCGCTGTCTGTAACTGCTGGCCTTCAATCACACCACTAAACAGACCGCCCTCTTCCAGCTTGGCCGGATATTCCTTGCCATCCAGAACCAGACTCAGCGGCTGTTCTTGCTGTAGCTGTGCAGCATCAAGACCACTCAACTGACCACGAATCACCAGACTTTGCTCGGCTTCCTGTGCAGAAATCCGGTCATCCGAGGTAATCGGTAATAACTGGATTTGGGCTGTGCCGGTCTGCTGCAAATACGGCATGCTTAATTGCGCCTGATCGGACTGATTGGCGTATTGTGCCTGTACCTGAATCTGATTAGCCTGAGCCAGCACGTTGCTCGGTACCTGTACGCTCCAGTAACCGGCTTCATCGGCCTGTACCTTATATTGCTGCGCCCCGACATTCACCTGCACATCACTCAGGCTTTGCCCGGATTTGACCAGTCCAATAAAAATCAGGTTGGTCGAGCTGGCCAGCACTGCGCCCAGAAACATCAGTTTCATGATATTCATTTTTTGGGCCAGCAAACCGCCCAGGAAGCCACCCACCAACGAGAAAATCACCCCGTAGACTTTGACTGCTTCAGCAATCTGTTCTTTGCTGAAGTTCAGGTCCTGATAAAACACATTGGAAATGACCCCTGCAATAATATCCGAAACCCGATAAAACCCGATCAGCAGCAGTAACACCAAAGCCAGCTTTAAACCATAGCGCTTAAAGAAATCCGCGACCGGATGCACCCAGGTTTCAAAAGCCATCTGTTTATTGACTGCACCCAGTTTGACCAGCACAGTTCCGACCAGTAAAGCCACCGCACCCGAGCCAATAAAGCGAATCGCCTCCAGCGTAAACAGCAGGAAGGAATCCTGAATACTGAGCTGGTTTTTCAGCGCATCCAGCGCCTGACCGGAATAGATATAACTCAGCACAAAACTGATCACGGCAACAAAAAACACCACCACCAGTCGATAATAATCGCTGCGTTTATATTCTTTACGGACACGCTCCACCACCGGCTCACGAATCACCAGCGTGGTACACATCCCGATCAGCATCACCGCCGCCATCACCAGATAGGTGTATTTCCAGGCCTCATAAATATAGTTGCCTTTAGCCGTGCCCAGATACGCCGCCAGAAATAAAGCGCCCGCACCAGCTACAATCATCCCGATACGATAACCGGCGTTATAGGTCGAAGCCAATACAGTTTGCATCTGGGTTTCAGCCAGCTCAATACGATAGGCATCAATCACAATATCTTGCGTGGCCGCAGCAAAACCGAGCAGCACCGCACCCACCGCCATCTGGTAGAGATGCGTCTGCCCTAAGGCCGGATCTGAAAAGGCCATAATACAGATGGCGCATATAATCAGGACCTGGGCAATTAAAAGCCAGGCCCGGCGCCGGCCCAGTTTTTGGGTTAAATATGGCACTGGTAACTCATCAATTAATGGTGCCCAGACAAACTTAAATGAATAACCCAGCGCCGCCCAGCTAAAGAAAGTTACGGCATTACGGCTAATGCCGGCTTCACCTAACCATAACGATAAACTGGAAAAAATAAGAAGAATGGGAATACCGGCCGAGAAGCCAAGAAACAGCATGATCAGCGCACGCCGATCTAAAAATGCGGTAAAGGCAGATTTCCATCCTGTAGATTGTGTTGTCATTACATTATTTTTGTCAAAAAACTGAATGTTGCTATTCAATCGTTTAATGGATTTGGTTTCAACCTGATTTATGCAAACGCCCTGTGATTTTCTGGAGAAATGCAGCGGCCTGGCTTGAAATTTTCTATTAAACCTGTATACCTTAAATCTCTATTGCAATAATTTCGTTTTGGATTTCACAGTGACGCAAAGACACGAGCACATGACCTCTTCTTTATCTGCTTCAATTACCGAACAACAAACATTAGTTTTACAACCAGAACAAACTCTTACCTCAGCCTTCGAACAAGCCGAAATTCAAACGACACTTAATAACACCCGCTTAAGCCCGGAACAGCTGACCCATATTCCGGATCTGGAAAAAATTCCGGCCTCCACCAAACGGATTAAGCCTTTAAATAATTTTCTGGGTCAGGATCGTGCCCGCGCTTCAGTAGAAGCCGGCATTGCATTGCCTTATTCCGGCTATAACATTTTTGCGGTCGGTACGGCAGGACTGGGCAAACGCACCATGATCCGGCGTTTACTGCAGCAACATGCCAAAACCATGGCCACGCCAAATGACTGGGTGTATGTCAATAATTTTAAAAACCCGCGCCAGCCCATTGCCCTGCGACTGCCGGCCGGTCAGGCACCAAAATTCCAGACCCAGCTGCATCAGAGCTGGCAGACCATTTTAAAACAGCTGGAACGCCGTTTTAGCGCCGAAACCTATCACAACCGCATTGAACAGATTCGCCAGCAAACCGGTGATGAACAGCAACAGGCCCTCATTGAACTGACCAAAGAAGGTGAAACCCTGGATTTAAAACTGGTCTCGCGCAATGACGAGCACTGCTTTATTCCGGTGCAGTTTAAAGATGACCAGCTGCAGGAAATGACCCAGGAAGATGTCAATGCCTTAAGCAGCAAAGAGCGCGCCGAAATTGCCGCCAATATGCGCTATATGGATAAAAAACTGGAACGTCTGGGTCTGCATCTGGGTGATCTAGAAGATGATGCACGAGATCGGGTTCAGGTCCTGAATCGTGACATTGCCAAACAGGTGGTGATGCCGCGGATTGATTTATTACTGAATAAATTTTCAGAGGTTCAAGGGCTTGAAGACTATCTGAAATACTATGCCGAAGACATTATCAACAATGTTGAAATGGTGCTGGAACAGGAAGAAGATGACTTCACTCCGGCGGTGTTTAGCCGGGTGCCAGCGCGTTATCAGGCCAATATTGTTGTCACGCATAAACCGAACTCGGGTGCACCGGTAATCTTTGAAGATTTCCCGACCCATTACAACCTGCTCGGTCATGTGGAACAGATGACCCAGAACGGCACCATCACCACTGACTTCACCTTAATCCGTTCCGGTGCCTTACATCGTGCCAATGGCGGTTTTTTAATTCTGGAAGCCGAACAGTTACTGGAACAGCCTTATGCCTGGCAAGGGCTGAAACGTGCCTTGAAATCGGGCCAGCTAAAACTGTCCTCACTGGAACATATGCTGACTTTAACCGGCAGTATTTCGATTGAACCGGAATCAATTCCCCTGACCTTAAAGGTCATTCTACTGGCCGAGCCGGAAATCTATTATGAAATTCTGGAAGTCGAACCGGAGCTGGGCAGCGTCTTTAAAATCCGTGCCGACTTCACCGATACATTACAACGTAATGACACCAATGAGCAGGCTTATATGCAGCTGATAGCTGATTATGTTCAGGCCGATAAACTACTGCCCTTTGACCGCTCTGCCCTGGCCGCGCTGTTAACCGACTCGAGTCGTCTGGCCGAGGACCAAAGCTCGCTGTCCTTACATGCCCTGACGCTGGGTGATCTGATTCGGGAATCACATCATCATGCGGTACAAGCCGACAAAAAGATGGTGTCAGAAGAACATATCAACATGGCGCTGGATCATCGTAAATATCGCTTAGGCTATTTGCGTGAACTGTACTGGCAGGACCTGTCGCGCGGCACCCAGCTGATTGAAACCAAGGGTCATCGTCTGGGTCAGATCAATGCCCTGTCCGTGATTCATTATGCCGATGTCGAGTTTGGCCTGCCTTCGCGCCTGACGGCATCGGTCTATCAGGGCGGCGGCGATATTCTGGATATTGAACGCAGTGTTGAATTGGGCGGCTCGCTGCATGCCAAAGGCGTGCTGTTAATGTCCAGCTTCCTGAAAGCCCATTTTGGCCGCGAACAGATTCTGCACTTCTCTGCCGCACTGGCCTTTGAACAGAGCTATGGTCAGGTCGATGGTGATAGCGCCACCGTTGCGGAACTGTCTGCCCTGATTTCAGCAATCAGCCAGTTACCAATTGATCAGTCCTGGGCCATTACCGGTTCCATGAACCAGCTGGGTCAGGTGCAACCTGTTGGCGGCGTCAATGCCAAAATTGAAGGCTTCTATGATGCCTGTAAATTACAAGGTTTAACCGGCAAGCAAGGCGTGATTATTCCGCGTCAAAACATGCAGCATCTCATGCTGCGTAAAGATGTGATTGAAGCGGTGCAAAAAGGCGAATTCCATATTCATGCCATTGATGTGATTGATCAGGCGCTAGAAATTCTGATGGCGCGTCCGGTCGGTAAACTGGACAAAAAAGGCCGTTATAGCAAAGGCTCGATTTATGACATGGTGATGGCGCAGCTTGAATACTGGCAAGCCATTGAAGATGGCGCAGAAATTGAAGAGGAAGAGCCAAAGAAAAAGAAAAAAGCCAAGAAAGAAAAAAAGGCCAAGAAAAAAGATCAGCCTGCTGAAGCAGCAATTGAGGCTATTCCGGTAGAAGATGCCCGTAACCAGACTGGCTCATAATGGCCGGTCTAAAAAAGCAAAAAAGCGCCGAAAGGCGCTTTTTTATACGACTGAATTAAGCTTCAGGCGCTGGGCTGTACTGTTCAACCAAAGGCTGTAACTCACCTTTTTGGAACATATCCAGCATAATATCGCTACCGCCAATTAACTCGCCATTGATCCACAATTGCGGGAAAGTTGGCCAGTTGGCAATTTTCGGCAAAGTTGCACGAATATCCTGGTTTTCAAGAATATTCACATAGGCAAATGGACGACCAATTTGACTGAGCGCTTCTACTGCACGAGCTGAGAAACCACATTGTGGGAATTGCGGTGTGCCTTTCATGTAAAGAAGAACTGCATGTTTAGCAATTTGGTCACGAATTAACGCTTCGGTATCGCGTGCTTGTTCAGTCATTGATAAATCCTCAACTAATCTGTCTCGCATTATACCCAAAACAGAGAAAAACAGTACGTCTAAAGTAATAAATCCATTTTTATTTACAATTACCCTTTAAATCTGACCAAGTTTTTGCTTATATAAGTTTTTCTTTCCACCTAACAGTAAAGAGTTAGTCATGAACAATATTACCCTCGCTCCGGTACAAACTGATCAACCTTCACATTTGATGCCAGTCTTTGGTCGTCAACCGATCAGCTTTGTCCGAGGACGAGGTGCATATCTTTATACCGAAGATGGTACAGAGTATTTAGATGCCTTAACTGGGATCGCCGTTTGCGGTTTGGGTCATGCTCATCCAGTGATTGCTGAAGCAATTGCGGAACAAGCTGCAACCCTGATTCATACCAGCAACCTTTTTGAAGTGCCTTGGCAAACTGCTGCTGCACAGAAACTGGCTGAAGTCGCTGGCATGGAAGAAGTTTTCTTCTCCAACAGTGGTGCAGAATCGAACGAAGGCGCTATCAAAATTGCGCGTAAATTCGGTCATATGCAAGGTATTGCGTCACCAAAAATTATTGTAGCTGACAAATCTTTCCATGGCCGTACGCTGGCAACCCTATCTGCAACGGGTAACAAAAAAGTTCAACAAGGCTTTGGTCCATTGGTTGAAGGTTTTATTCGTGTACCGTTTGGTGATATTGAAGCCATTGAAGAAGCTGCAATTAACCATCCGGATATCGTGGCTATTCTGGTTGAACCGATTCAGGGTGAAGGTGGTGTCAACACTGCACCGCAAGGCTTTAGCTACCTAGAAGAAATCCGTCAGATCTGTAATCAGCACAACTGGTTAATGATGCTGGATGAAGTACAAACAGGTAATGGCCGTACCGGTAAATATTTTGCTTATCAGCACACCAATATTGTGCCGGATGTACTGACCACAGCTAAAGGTCTGGGCAATGGCTTCCCGATTGGTGCCGTGATGACTCAAGGTCGTGGTGTCGGTGTTTTGACTGCGGGTAACCACGGTTCGACTTATAGCGGTACTGCCCTGGGGTCACGTGTGGTCTACACCGTGATTGATATTATCCAGAAAGAAAATCTGGTCGAGAATGCCGCAAAAATGGGTAGCTATATTGTTGAGCAGCTACGCAACCAGCTGGCTGACCAAAATGTCAGCGTGCGTGGTTTTGGCCTGATGATCGGGATTGAATTACCTAAAGCCTGCGCAGAACTGGTGGATATTGCCCGTGATGAATACAAACTGATTGTCAATGTGACCGCCGGCTCCGTGGTGCGTTTACTGCCAACCTTGAACATTAGCCAGGAACAGGCCGATCAGCTGGTTGAACGTCTGGTGAAAATGATCAAAACGTTCCTGGCTTAAGCCGCGTGTTGATCTCAACAGATCTCTATCTGCATAAAAAAGCCGCATGATGCGGCTTTTTTAATTTCTGAATTGTTATATTTTATGAGGCTTCCTGGTAAATTCTGCCGCCAGGTAACTGACAAAAATACTGTTTTAAAGCATCCAGACAACGATGCACTTTCATTGGCTGCTGCTCACGTTTTGGCGTAATCGCATACAATGTAAAGGTCGGCAATTTCCATTCAGGTAATACTTCGACCAAAGAACCGTTAATTAAATCTTTTTGTACATCTAGATATAAAAGTCTCGCGATTCCGTGCCCTTGTAAACATAATGATTTGGCAATCAGAACATTATTTGTGGTGAGGCGAGAGCTCATGTCCAGTCCGACCACTTCACCCGTACTGGCGTGATGAAATGAAAAACTGGCATAATTTTTCATCAAATTTACTGGAATCAGGTCATGATTTTTTAAATCTTCAGGACGTGACACCGGTGTGGTCTGGTTCAGATAACTTGGTGATGCCACCAGAACCTGCTCAACGCGCGCCAGTGGCACTACATTCAGCTGACTATCTTCAATTTTTGAACTCATGCGCAAAGCAATATCTATCCGACCTTCAATCAGGTCAATAAACTGATTGTCCGCTTCGACATGTATGGCTAGGCCACGATGGGCTGACATCCAGTGCGACAATGCCGGAATGACATGATTCGCACCCAGTTCCGGGGTGGTTGCGATACGCAAATCACCTACCAGGTCATCGCGTAATTCATTAATGCGTATTTTACCACGCTCCGCAGCGGCGAGCATTTCCTGACAGCTGTGGAAAAAAGCTTGTCCAGCTTCAGTCAAACTCAGTTTTCGGGTGGAACGGTGTAACAGCGTTACTTCCATTTCATTTTCCAAAGAACGAATTTGCTGACTTACAGCACTTGTGGTGATACCGAGTTCACGCGCAGCGCCACTAAACGAGCTTTTTTCAACAACACAAGCAAATACACCCATTGCTCGAAGTTGATCTAACATAAATTTCCCTCTGAACTTATGAGATGCTCCTACCTTTGATAAAAGCAACTCATTGTATTATACGGTGAAATTTACGTTTTGCACTTAAAAAAATTAATTTATTGGTAAAACATTAGTCGGGTTGATCGGCTTGCCATCAAGGCGGACCTGGAATTCCAGCATGGTGCGGGTGGTGCCCGATGAGCCCATTTCGGCAATTTTCTGCCCTGCTGCTACATTTTGTCCACTATTCACGTTAAGTTTACTGTTGTGTGCATAAGCGGTGATATAGCCATTAATATGCTTAATTAACACCAGGTTACCGTATTCTTTCAGGCCATCTGCGGCATACACCACCTGCCCGTCTGCAGCTGCAAAGACCGGATCACCCACATTGCCGCCATAACGAATCCCTTTCACATTCGACGCTAAATTGAAGTTTTCAATTACTGCACCATTGGATGGTTTCACCCAGCGTAAAGAACCTACGGTAGAACTCACTGTCGGCGCCGGAGTAGTGGTTCGTGGTGTGGTTGTGGTCGTCGTGGTCACCGGTGCGGTCGGTGCTGGCGTAGTTTTTGGAATAGCAATGGTCTGACGCTGGATTGGTGCTGGCTGCGTTACCGGACGCGTTGTGGTGGTACGCGGCGCACTGCCACTTTTCAGACGAATTGACTGGCCCACATAAATCCGGTACGGCGCGGCAATATCGTTCATTTCCGCAATACTGAGATAACTTAAACCATAACGTGCTGCAATGCCGCTTAAAGTATCACCTGAGCGTACGGTATAGAAATTTGGCGCAGCCGCATAACGTGCAGAATTATGTACTTGAGGTTTAGACGCACAGCCACTGATGATGAGCGTAGAAATAACGGCTGTAGATACAAATAAAGTTTTCAACAATGTTGTCGGTGCTGCAAATAAACGACCGTGTGACACCAAAGGCATTAATCTTCCTCTCTACATCTTAAATGTAATTATTGAACTGCGCTAAGATTAACAAAAAAGCACCGAAAAAGAGTTTCAGACGGTACTTTTTCACAAAGTTATAACATTCTTTACAGGGCTGGACTCAAGCTGTCATGCAGATGCCCCAGAATATCGTAATTGGTCGCATCCATCTGAATTGGGGTGATGCTGACATAGCCATTGGCCACAGCAAAGAAATCCGACTGGATTTCACCCACATCTTTACGCGGGTCTGCAACGGCTTCTCCGGCCAGTCCAATCCAGTACACCTGACGACCGCGCGGATCGACATGGCTGGTAATCGGTTTAGATTGACTACGACGGCCCTGATAGGTAATTTTTGCGCCTTTTAATTCCGCCACATCTGGAATATTAATATTCAAAATGTGGCGTGGCGGCAAGGTTGGCAAGCCGTTGGCAATAAAATCATGCACCCACTGCGCGGCAACTGCATAATCGGCCGGATGCTGATAAGCTCGGACATTAGGGCCAGCCAGTGATACAGCTATGGCCGGCTGCGTCATTAAACGCCCTTCAAAAGCAGCACCAACGGTACCTGAATACAGTACATCATCACCCAGATTGGCGCCGCTGTTAATCCCGCTCACCACCAGATCAAATTCAAAATCAAACAGGCCATTCATAGATAAATAGACACAGTCTGCCGGAGTGCCATTCACCGCCCAGATATCTTCAGCAATCGGAATTGGACGTAAAGGACGATCTAAGGTCAAGGCACTGGAAAACCCGCTACGCTCACTTTCTGGCGCGACAATTACCACACGGCCCAAAGGTTTTAATGCGTGTGCAAGCGCCTGGATCCCTGGCGCAAAAACGCCATCATCATTGGCAATTAAGATATTCACAAATTTACTCTTCAAATTAAATAAATGACCGGTCAGCACATTTCATTGAAATATAATGAGAAGTATATATATTTAGTGTCGAACTTCCATCAATAAAAAGTGTGTATAACATGATTCGTCGCTTATCTGTACGTCGTTTACTGGGGCTTGGTTTTGCGGTAATTCTCTCTCAAGCGGTCAATGCTGAAGGCTTGACGGTAGAAGAAGCCAATACCATTGTAAAAGAAGACATTGCTGCCGCTCAGGTGATGGCTGAGGTTTGTCCGGCCATTATTGGCAAAAACGCCAAACTGGATAACAATATTCAGGCCTTAATTGAAACTTACCTGGCAGACTTAAAAGGTCAGACTTTAAGCTACAGCGCACTACAGGCCGATGCTGAATATAAGAATATTCTGATTGAAGCACGTGATGCCGCCAAAGAAACCACGGCAGATGAACAGAAAACTGTTTGTCAGGATGCTGCTACAATCGAACTGTAAGTTTGCGCTGACGCACCATCTTTATATCAAGAGTAATCAGCATAGGTTGATTGCTCTTTTTTATTGCATTTCTGATTTGGATTTTTAATTTTGAGTGTGTGTCAGCCTGCTCAGATACACTTCTTTTCTTTTCATTCTGTCAAAAATCATTAAGCTTATGGGCATGTGGTATTTTTAAGTTTCAGGTCTATTTTTTTATGTACATTTCCCAATTAAAAACGAAATCTTTGCAACTTCTGGCTGGTATCGCCATTACTTTGGGTTTGGGGCAAACCGCACTGGCACAGAATGAAAATATTGAAGTCACGCCACTTCAAAAAGTCACCCAGCAGGAACTGGCAGCCATTTATGTATTATCTGAAGTGTGCCCAGCGTTAATTCAGGACAAAGACCAGGCCAAATTTAACCAGGGCTATGCCAAACTGGCCAAAGAATATATGCCGGCAGAAAAAGATCCGGTTGCCGCTTTACAAGCCCTAAGCAAGCAAAAAAGTTTTAAACCGATGCTGGTTGAAGCACAGGCCGATGCCAAAAAAGCTGGAAGCCAGAAAAATAAAGCCATTTGCCAGGAATTGACCGCGTACAGCAAATAAAACTATTTGGTTACAATACTTTTTCCAATAAGCCGATTTCTCCCATAGAAGTCGGCTTTGCTTTATCCTAAAATGCTAGCCTCTTTTGTGCATATATCAAGTATTGGAACACCTAGAATGACTCGAAAAAGCGCCCTTGCTGCCTTACTCCTCCTACCAAGCTTTTCTTATGCAGCAACTGTTTTATCCAATCCGCCAGAACTCAACAATAAATCTTATGTTTTAATGGATTATGAAACAGGGCAAATTCTTGCATCGAAAAATGAAAATGAAAAACTTGCCCCGGCCTCAATGACCAAAATGATGACCAGTTTCATCATTGAACAAAAACTATTGAAGGGCGAGCTCACGGAAGATGAAAAAGTTCGTATGAACGAATCTGCATGGTGTCGTGGTAGTAGCACAGAATCATGTATGTATGTTCCGCTGAATGGCACTGCAACTGTACTTGAAATGCTGCGTGGAATTATTGTTCAGTCGGGTAATGATGCTTCTAAAGCCATGGCGGAACACATTGCCGGTAATGAAGGCACCTTCGCGCACATGATGAACGAAGAAGCTAAAAAAATTGGCATGACCAACACCCAGTTTATTAACTCGACTGGTATGCCAGCAGACGGCCATTATTCAACTGCCAAAGATATGGCAACCTTGGCCCAGCACATCATTAAAGATAGTTCTAAATACTATCCAATTTATTCAGAAAAAGAATTTACCTTTAATGGCATCCGTCAAGGCAACCGTAATGCCCTGCTCTATACAGACCCAAGTGTTGATGGTTTAAAAACCGGTCATACCAATGAAGCCGGCTACTGTTTAACGACTTCTGCAAAACGTGGCCCAACGCGTCTGATTTCTGTGATTTTTGGTGCGCCAACCATGCAGGAACGTGCGACACAAACACGTGAATTGCTGGCTTGGGGTTATGCCAACTTTGAAACCAAAAATGTACAGCCTGCAAATCAGGTCCTGGCCAAATCTAAAGTCTGGTTTGGTCAGTCGGATGAAGTACAAATTGGTCTGGCTGAAAACTTTAATGTGACCATGCCTAAAGGCAAAGCCAATGAAATTAAAACGCAATTGGTGGTTCAGCCGAAATTGACTGCGCCGCTACAAAAAGGCCAAGTCATTGGTAAATATGTCGCAAGCTTAGATGGTAAAGTAATTGCTGAAAAACCACTGGTGGCTTTAAACGCGGTTGAAGAAGCTGGTTTCTTCTCACGCCTCATTGACCATATCAAGCAGTTCTTTAGCAACCTGTTCTAAGTTTAAGGCACAACTTTAGACTTAAGTGAAGGCACTCATTCAGCGAATGGGTGCTTTTTCTTTTATACTATTGTCTTGATCATTCCACTTTTACGAGCAGATCACCATGAGCCAGAACATTCGTCCTTATTTAGATACCCATCCACAGATTGATGATTCCTGTTATATCGACCCGATGGGTGTGGTCATTGGTGATGTGGTATTAGGCGAAAATGTCTCGGTTTGGCCGTTTGCCGTAATTCGCGGGGATGTTAATTCTATTCGTATTGGCAACAACTCGAATGTACAGGATCATGCCATGCTGCATGTCAGCCATAAAAATGCCGATAAACCGGATGGCTCACCGCTAATTATTGGTGAAGATGTTACCATTGGCCATCATGTGACCTTGCATGGCTGCACAATTGGTAACCGTGTTTTGGTGGGTATTGGCACGATTATTTTGGATGACGTTGTTGTTGAAGATGATGTGATGATTGGCGCGGGTTCTCTGGTACCACCACGCAAGCGTTTAGAAAGTGGTTATTTATATGTTGGCAGTCCGGTACAAAAAGTACGCCCGCTGACTGATAAAGAAAAAGCCTTTTTGCCCTATTCAGCGCAGAATTATGTGAAGGTTTCGGGGGATTATAAGTAAAATTGGTGTTATTCCAAAGTAGAAATGTCCTACCTAATAACCAAATAGAAATGTCCTATATGGACATTTCCAAGTCAAGCACAGGATTTAGATTTCGTTCTTGAATTGCTGTTTTCTGTGCACGTCTGCTTGG